>JALSNA010000229.1 GCA_026987255.1 Hyphomicrobiales bacterium
TTCTTGTTATACATCAGACAGTTACGTCCCCAATTCTGCGCACCCCAACCCAGGATGAATGAATCACCCGTTCGTTTTACGCTGTTTCACCCCCATTGAAAACAGTTTTGGGGCATTTTTTTGTTCCAGCCATGGCCTTCGGTTGCCCATGCAAGTTGCTCCGAAAATCCTTGCCCTGCAACAGGTTCCTTCCGGTGTGATACAGGTTGCCTTGCAGCACGAAGCATCAGGAAGAAAACAGTCTGAGCACATCATTCAAGGTTGCCGCCACCATCAGGGACAGAACCAGCGCCAGCCCCACCTTGAAGCCCAGTTCCTGGGCGCTCTGGCCCAGCGGCTTGCCGCGCACTGCCTCGATGAGATAATAGAGCAGATGCCCGCCATCCAGCATGGGGATGGGCAAAAGATTGACAAAACCGATGCTCACCGACAGCACCGCCGCCAGCTGCACCAGCGCCATGAAGGACACCGACGCCGCCTTGGAAGTCACCTGGGCAATGGTGAGAGGTCCGGCCAGCTGTCCTGCATCGCCCTGGCCCACCACCAGCTTTTTCAGGAAATGCACCGTCCCGGTGATGATCCGCCAGGTATGCTGGACGCCCAGCCCCAAAGCCTCGATGGGCCCTTTGCGCTCATAGCGAAAATCCCTGGCCACGTTGTGCGACACGCCCAGCATGCCCACCTTGACCTTGCCACCGAGCCCATCGGGCACTTCGCGCACCTTGGGGGTGACGAAGAAACTCTCCTTGCGCCCGTCGCGCAGGACGGTCACCTTCAGGCGCTCCCCGGCATTCATCGAGACGATGCGCCGCAAATCCATGAACGAATTGATCTTCTCGCCGCCAATGGCGACAATCCTGTCGCCCGGCTTGATCCCCGCCTCCGCCGCCGCCGAGGCCGGCATGACGGAATCCACGACAGGTTCGGAAACCGGCACGCCAATGAACATGAAGGTGGCGGCGAATATCACGATGGCGAGAATGAAATTGGCCACAGGCCCGGCGGCGACGATCAGGGCGCGCGCCCACAAGGGCTTGGTGTGAAAATTGCCATCATCATCGGCCTTTGCCGCTTCGGCGGAAGGCATGGAGGCGGCATTTTCGTCACCGGCAAACTTGACATAACCGCCCAGCGGCAGCCAGGCGATCTTCCAGCGCGTGCCATGCTTGTCATGCCAGCCGAAAATCTCGCGCCCGAAGCCGATGGAAAAGGCCTCGACCTTCACCCCGCACCAGCGCGCCACCATGAAGTGGCCCAGCTCGTGAAAGAACACGATGAAGGTCATCACGCCCAGAAATGGCACGATGTATCCCAAGGGGGTGGAAATCAGACTCGAAAAGTCCATGAAGGTCTCCGGAAAAATTGCGTCGTCTCCCTTGTGGGAGTCACTCGTGGCGAAATTAGGGTCTGGTCTCAATAAAGGCGTGGATGCCAGCGGCAAATGCACAAGATATCAGCGGCCTTGTCTTGCCCGCCGATAGTTGCGCTATTGGCAGGCAAGACAAGGCCGCCAAGATGCAGTGCTTTTGTCGCCCGAAGGGGATGGCGGCCAGCAACAGAAGAGAAGCACTTACGCTTGTAATTGCACATTTTTTCATGGTCTCCTGTTGCTGGCCGCCAGACTGGCGCCACGTTTTTATTGAGTCCGGACCCTAGGGTCTGGTCCCGATCAAGGCATGGATGCCGGCCTGGCGCCATGTTTTTGTTGAGTCCAGACTCTAGGATACAAGCCGTTAAGGGAAGTTGAAAATCCCGTTTTGCACCCCGGAACGGAACACTTTTCTTCCCCGCGCTCAGGATTGCAATTCGCGGGCCAGTTCACGCGCCTTTTGCCGCCCGTAAGCATCCGCCGCCCAGACGTCATCCAGATCTCGCAAATGCCCGAAAACGCCATCCGGGCCGGCCCGCTCCAGCACCTCGGCCACCAGCGGCACGATGCGCACAAAGCCGATCCGCCCTTCCAGGAAGGCGGCCACCGCAACCTCGTTGGCGGCATTGAGAATGGTGGTGGCGTTGCCCGCCTTCTCCAGCGCCGCAAGCGCCAGGGAGGGGGCCGGAAAGCGCCCGGCATCCACCGGCTCGAAGGTGAGCGCGCCCAGCTCCACCAGATCGAGGCGCGCAACCGGCGCGCTGATGCGCTGCGGCCAGGCCATGGCGCAGGCGATGGGCGTGCGCATGTCCGGCATGCCCAGTTGCGCCAGGGTGGAGCCGTCCACGTAGGAGACCAGGGAATGGATGATGGATTGCGGATGAATGACCGCATCGAGCTGGCCGGCCTCCACGGGATAGAGATGATAGGCCTCGATGAGCTCCAGGCCCTTGTTGGTCAAGGTGGCCGAATCGATGGTCACCTTGGCCCCCATGTCCCAGTTGGGATGCTTCAGGGCCTCTTGCGGCGTCACGTTGCGCAGCGACTCCAGCGAGCGGGTGCGGAACGGCCCGCCGGAGGCCGTCAGGGTGATCTTTTCGATCTGGCGCGCGTTGTGCGGTTCGAAACACTGAAAGATGGCGCTGTGCTCCGAATCCACCGGCACGACATCCACCCCCAGCTGCCGCGCCCGGCCCATGAACAGCTCTCCGGCGGAGACCAGGCACTCCTTGTTGGCCAGGGCGATGGTATTGCCCGCCTCCAGCGCCGCCAGCGACGGTTTCAGCCCCGCCACCCCGACGATGGCCGCCATGACCATGTCCACCGGGCGCGCCGCCGCCTCAAGCACCGCCGCCTCCCCGGCCGCCGCCGCGATGCCGGAGCCGGCCAGCGCCTCCCGCAGCGGCTCCAGAAGACTTTCGTCCGCCGTCACCGCCACCCTGGCGCCGAATTCCCTGGCATCGGCGGCCAGCCGCCCGATATTGGCATTGGCCACCAGCGCCTCGATGGTGAAGCGCTCCGGGTGATGGCGCACGATGTCCAGGGTCGATTGGCCGATGGAGCCGGTCGATCCCAGGATGGTCAGTCTCTTGCAAGCCGTTTGCGCCAATGATGTCTCCTTCGCCTTACCAGATCAAAAGGCCGCGCGCCGCATCCCAGATACCGGCCCGCCAGGCGCCGATGAGCAGGGCCAGCACGGCCGCCGCCACCAGCCCGTCCACCCGGTCCAGAATGCCGCCATGGCCGGGGATGAGGCGGCCAGAATCCTTCACCCCGAAGCGCCGTTTGGCGGCGCTCTCGAACAGATCGCCCATCTGCTCGAAACCGCCCATGAGCGCCCCCAGCATGAACAGGGCCAGGGCGGACAATCCGGCAAAAATCGCCACGATCCCCCCCGCCAGCGCCCCGCCGAGAACCGCGCCGAAAAACCCCGCCCAGGTCTTGTTGGGCGAAATGCGCGGCGCGAACCTGGGCCCGCCGATGCTCTTTCCGGCAAAATAGGCCACGGTGTCGGCGCTCCACACGGCGGCAAAGAGGAACAGAACGGCCGCCAGCCCCTGTTCCCCGCTGCGCAAGGCGGTGAGCGCAAAGGCGGGCAGCGCCAGATAGGGAACGCCCAGCACATGATGGAGCGTGAACCCGCGCCTGTCCCAGGCGGTGAGCAGAATGGAGGCCACCCAGCAGGCGGCCACGATCAACCCGGCCAGCGCCAGCGGCACAGCCGCGATGCCGCCAAGCGCCCCGCTCACCCCCGCCATGGCCAGCAGGATGAATTGCCCGGTGTCTCCCTCATGGACGATTGCGGCCCATTCATGGGCCATGAGCAGGCTCAAGGCCGCCACCAGCAGGGCAAAGGGCACAGGACCTGCCCAGGTGATCAGCAAGACGGCCGGAATCAGCACGGCTGCGGCAATGATGCGCACTGTCAGCTTGCCGCCCTTGCCCGGCAGGCGGGATGACTCCTGCTTCTTCATGATCGCTACCCTCTCAAGCCCGGCCGGCCAGTTTGCTCCGCGTTGTCCGCCCGGACGGCTCGGCCTGCCTGGCCGGCTCGGCCTGCCCGGCCGGCTCGGCCTTGAGGCCGCCAAAACGGCGCTCGCGGCGGGCATATTCCTGCACTGCGGCGCGCAAGGCTGCGGCATCGAAGTCCGGCCAGAAGCCGGGCACGAAGACCAGCTCAGCATAGGCCGCTTGCCACAACAGGAAGTTGGACAGCCGCTTTTCATCACTGGTGCGGATGAACAGGTCCGGATCGGGCACGTCCGGCGCGTAAAGATGGGCGCAGATGGCCTCCGGCGTGATCTCTTCCGGTTTCATCCTGCCAACCGCCACCGCCGCGGCCAGTTTGCGGGCCGCCGCGGCGATTTCCTGCCGTCCGCCATAGTTGAAGGCGACGATGAGAGTCAGCCCGCTATTGTCGCGGGTCAGTTCCTCGCAGTCCTCCAGCAGGCGGACGATGTCCGGCTCCAGCCCCTTGCGCTCGCCGATGATGCGGATGCGCACGCCCATCTGGTGCATCCTGGCCACGTCATGATGAACGAAATGGCGCAGGAGCGAAAAGAGATAGGAGATTTCCGCCTTCGGCCTGCTCCAGTTCTCCGAGGAAAAGGAATAGATGGTCAGAAATTCGATGCCCAGCTCATCGGCCGCGCGCACGGTGCGCCGCACCGCTTCCATGCCCGCCTTGTGCCCGGCGGTGCGCGGCAGGCCGCGCGCCTTGGCCCAGCGGCCATTGCCATCCATGATGATGGCCACATGACGCGGCAAGGCATCGGGCGCACCCTGCCCCCCATGCGCATTTTCAGCCTCCTGGCCCATGGATTTCGCGCCTGTCATTGCCTTGCCATTGTTGCTCTTGCGGTCTGCCGCCGTGCGCAGGAGCGCTCACACCTGCATGATTTCCTCATCCTTGCGCGCCAGAAGCTCATCGATTTCCTTGATGAAGGTATTGGTCAGCTCCTGCACCTTTTCAGCCAGATCGCGATGCTCGTCCTCGCTGATCTGGTGATCCTTCTCCAGCTTCTTGAGGGTTTCCATGCCATCGCGGCGCACGTTGCGCACCGCCACCCTGGCCTGCTCGGCATATTGATGCGCCACCTTGCCCAGCTCCATGCGCCGCTCCTTGGACAGCTCGGGGATCGGCACGCGAATGACATTGCCCTCGGTCTGCGGATTGAGCCCCAGGTTGGATTCGCGGATCGCCTTGTCCACCGCGGGCGCCAGCGAGGCGTCCCACACCTGCACCGAGATCAGCCGCGGCTCGGGCACCGAGATGGTTCCCACCTGATTCATCGGCATCTTGGAGCCATAGGCATTGACCTGAATGGGCTCCAGAAGCGAGGCCGAGGCGCGCCCGGTGCGCAACCCGGCGAACTCCTCCTTGAGCACATTGACCGCCCCCTGCATGCGGCGTTTCAGATCCGCCATGTCGAGATTGCCGGTATCGGACATTGTCTTCATCTCCCCTGTCATTCCGGGTTGCGCCTGGCAGAGCACCAGGCCTTGCGGCCGTCAGGCCGTCACCGTGGTGAAAGTTCCCCTGCCCTGCAGGACATCCAGCAAGGCCCCCTCATCGCGGATCGAGAATACGGCCAAGGGTATGCCATTGTCACGCGCCAAGGCAATGGCGGCGGCGTCCATGACCTTCAGATTGCGCCGCAGAACCTCGTCATAGGTGATGGTGTCGAAGCGGGTGGCCTGCGGGTGCGTCTTGGGATCGGCGCTGTAGACTCCATCGACGCTGGTGCCCTTGAGCAGCGCATCGCAATGCATCTCCGCCGCGCGCAGCGCCGCGCCGGTGTCGGTGGTGAAATAGGGACTGCCGGTGCCCGCGGCAAAGAGCACCACCTTGCCCTTTTCCAGGTGCCGCTCGGCGCGCGCGCGGGCAAAGCTTTCGCACACCGTGGGCATGGGAATGGCCGACATGACGCGCGCATCCAGCCCCTTTTTCTCAAGAGCGTTCTGCATGGCCAGGGCGTTCATCACCGTGGCCAGCATGCCCATGTAATCGGCCGAGGCGCGCTCCATGCCGCCCGCGGCTCCGGCCACGCCGCGAAAGATGTTGCCGCCACCGATGACCAGGCCGATCTGGTGGCCGCGCCCGTGGGCGGCGGCGATTTCTCCCGCCACCCGCTCCACCATGGCCATGTCGATGCCGAAGGGCTTGCTGCCCATGAGGGCCTCGCCGGAAATCTTCAGCAAAACGCGCTTGAACCCCTGCCCAGCCTGCGCCATCCCCTGCTTGCCTCCTGATCAAATCGCCCATGAGAAAGGCCCTGCCTTCCAGCAGGGCCTTTAGCATATTCGCCCGCCCTTAACCAGCGCGGGACAAATCTGGCAGGATTACACGCCCGCGGTCTTGGCGACCTCGGCGGCAAAATCCTCCTGCTTCTTCTCCACGCCCTCGCCAAGCTGCATGCGGGTAAACCCGGTCAGCTTGATGGGCGCGCCCACCTCGGCCTCGGCCTCCTTGATGACCTTGGCGATGGGGGTCTCGTTGTCCATCACGAAGATCTGCGACAGCAGCACCGATTCCTTGAAGAACTTCTTCATCCGGCCTTCCACCATCTTCTCGATGATGTTCTCCGGCTTGCCCGATTCGCGCGCCTGCTCCACGTAGACGGCTCTTTCGCGCTCGGCCACATCGGCGTCGATGTCCTCCTCGCTGAGCGCCAGCGGGGCGGCGGCGGCCACGTGCATGGCCAGCTTCTTGCCCAGCTCCTCCAGCTTGGCCGTATCACCGGCCGATTCCAGGGCCACCAGAACGCCGATCTTGCCCAGTCCGGGCGCGGCCTGGTTGTGCATGTAGGCCACCACGGCGCCTTCCGGCACCTCCTGGTAGGCGGCCCGGCGCACCGTCATGTTCTCGCCGATGGACCCGACCATCTCCTTGACATGCTCCTCGACGGACTTGCCCGCACCGGGGAACGGGGCCGCCTTGAGGGCCTCGACATCGCCCCTGGTCTCCATGGCCACGGAAGTGATCTTGCTCACCATGTCCTGGAACTGGTCGTTGCGGGCCACGAAATCGGTCTCCGAATTGACCTCGACCAGCACCCCGCGCTTGCCATCGGTGGCCACGCCCACCAGACCTTCGGCGGCGGCGCGGGAGGACTTCTTGGCCGCCTTGGAAAGACCCTTGGCGCGCAGCCAGTCCACGGCCTTTTCCATGTCGCCATCGTTTTCCGTCAGCGCCTGCTTGCAGTCCATCATGCCGACGCCGGTCTTTTCGCGCAGCTCTTTCACCATGCTTGCGGTGATCTTGCTCATTGTCTCAACCTTCCTTGAAAATTCAGCTCTTCGGCGCCCATCCGCCGCATCAGCTCCTGGCCGCCTTGGCCTGATCCGTCTTGGCGCGCGGGGCCTTGCCGGCCATCAGCTCCCTGGCCTGCTCGATCCACTCCTCGCGCTCGATGCGCCCGCGCAAGGAGAGCTTCTCGTCCAGCTCCCTGGCCGCCTCTTCGGTCAGCTCGGCAATCTGCCTGAAGGTGGTGAACCCGGCATCGGCCAGCTTCTTGACCAGCACCGGCCCGACGCCGGAGAGCAAGGACAGATCGTCCCCCTGCCCGGCTTCCGCGGCGGGGGCCTCTTCGGCCTGTGCGGCCTGCGGCGCAGCCTTGGCCTCTTCGGCAGCGGCAGGCTCTTCGCTGGTGGCGGGCTCCTCGATCTCCACCAGCGCCTCTTCCACCACCGGCGTTTCCATCTCGCCGATGTCCTCGCCGGAGGCCGCCGCCGACATGGAGATGCCGTCGATGGCCGCCTTGGAGACAAGATCGCAATAGAGCGCAATGGCGCGCGAGGCATCATCGTTGGCCGGAATCGGGAAATCGATGCCCTTCGGATCGCAGTTGGTGTCGAGGATGGCGACCACCGGGATGTTCAGGCGGTTGGCCTCCTGGATGGCAATCTGCTCCTTGTTGGTGTCGATGACGAACATGATGTCGGGAATGCCGCCCATGTCCTTGATGCCGCCAAGGGCGCGCTCCAGCTTGTCGCGCTGGCGGGTGAGCTGCAAAAGCTCCTTCTTGGTATAGGCATCCGCCTTTTCCGAATCGAGAATGTCTTCCAGCTTGCGCAGCTTGCGGATGGAGTTGGAGATGGTCTTCCAGTTGGTCAGGGTGCCGCCCAGCCAGCGGTGATTGATGTAATACTGGGCGCAGTTCTTCGCCGCCTCGGCAATGGGCTCGGAGGCCTGCCGCTTGGTGCCGACGAAGAGCACCCGCCCGCCCTTGGCGACGACATCGCGCACCTTCACCAGCGCCTGGTGAAACAGCGGAATGGTCTGCGACAGATCAATGATGTGAATCCCGTTGCGCGCCCCGTAGATATAGGGGGCCATCTTGGGGTTCCAGCGGTGTGTCCTGTGGCCGAAATGCGCACCGGCTTCCAAAAGCTCGCGCATGGAAATTTCAGGCAATGCCATGGCCTGGTCTCCTCGTTTTCCGGTTGAACCTCCACGCCCGGACATGCATCCCCTTCGAGGGACACCGGACGGCCCATGCGCTATGTGGGGAGCCTCCTCCCGTGCGCATCAGCCAGCCAGGCGCGTGTGAATTGACCGCGCAAGGCATCGGGCCCTGCACGGTCACGCGTTGTCATATGGCAAGAGGCGGCACATTGCAAGCGGATTGTCCGCAAAAGCGAAAAATGGCGGAGGGGGAGGGATTCGAACCCCCGGAGGCTTTCGCCTCAACGGTTTTCAAGACCGCCGCATTCGACCACTCTGCCACCCCTCCGGCTCCGGCTGGACATATGCCCGTCCAGAGAGCACCTTGACCACTGGCCATAGATAGCGATTTGCGGACGATTGACAAGGGCCGCCGCGTCCACCTTGTCAGGCGGCGGCCGCAAATCTCTCCGGTAGCCTGGAGCTCTGGTCTCAATAAAGGCGCATTTGCGGCCCCTTGGGGGCTGGCGCCACGCTCTTGCTGGGCCCGGACCCTAATCGTGGGTGCCGAAGAGCCTGGACTTCACCATCCGGTAGTGGCGGGCCGGGTCGTAGGCCGCCGCCTTCAGGCGCAAGCGGTAGGCTGTCAGATCGCCGATGGCCGCCAGCAGCGAATAGGCCGCCGTCATCTCTGCCGCGCGGGCCGAAACGCTGGCGACGCGCGCATCCAGCAGCTCCTGGCGCGAATTGAGCACATCCAGCGTGGTGCGCGAGCCCACCTTGTATTCCTGCCGCACGCCATCGAGCGCCAGCCGCGCCGCCTTGACCCGCGCCCTGGTTGCGGCGATGACCTGCCGCGCCGCCACCAGGTTGTTCCATGCCGCCACCACCTGGCGGCGCACCGCGCGGCGGGCCACCAGAACGCCGAGCCGCGCCGCATTGGCCTTGTGGCGCGCCTCGCGCACCGAGGAATAGACCAGCCCGCCCTGATAGAGCGGGATGGAGATGGAGCCCATGATGCGCGCATCCCTGGTCTTGGAGGCAGCAAAGCCTTCCGCCTTGTTGCGCGAGGCCGAAAGCTGCGCCTGCAAGGATACCGACGGCAACAGATCGCCAAAGGCCACCTTCACGCCATGGCGCGCCGCTTGCGCGTTGTAGGAGGCCGCCAGAATGCTGGGATTGAGCCGCCCGGCGCGCCCCAGAGCGGCACGCAGGCTGCGCGGATGTTTCGGGCAATGGCGGGGGAAATAAAGCTTTCCGGGCTTGTGCCCCACCGCCTGCGCATAGGCCGCCTCGGAGGCCGCCAGCTGGGCCCGCGCCTGGGCCGCGTCGGCGCGTGCCTTGGCCACTGCGGCGCGCGATTGCGAAACATCCGTGCGGGTGATCTCACCCACCTTGAAGCGCGCCTCGGTGGCCTTCAATTGCTCGCGCAGCACCGCGATGTTGCGCTGCCTCAGGGCCAGGATCTGCCGGTCGCGCACCACGTTGAGATAGGCCACCGCGGCATCGAGCAGAACCTTCTGCTCCACCGCCAGCAGATTCTGCCGTCCGGCGCGCACCGCCGCCTTGGCGCGCTTGACGCCCTCCACCGTCTTGAAGCCATTGAACACCGGCTGCGTCAGGGTGATGGACACGCTTTCCGAATCATAGTTCTGGCCAAAGCCTGGCATGGGCGTCGTTTTCTTGTGACCCACCGCCAGCGAACCCTTGGCGAAAACCTGTGGCCGCCAGCCGGACTTGGCCTTGGCCACGCCTTCGTCCACCGCCCGCAAGGAGGCGCGCTCCGCTGCGATCTGCGGATTGTTCAGATAGGCGCGCGTCAGAGCCGCCGAAAGGCTCTCCGCCTGCGCCGCCAGGGAAGGAAACAGCGCCGCCATTCCGGCAAGGGAAGCCACGGCAAGCCGCCGCATCCGCATCTTGCCCGCCTGCCGGGCGCGCCGCGCTTTGGTGTCAGGATACATCTAACCCGTCCCCTGCTTTCAACTGTTCGAACGCTCATCCCGCAAGGATGCCGCCAGTCTTGTGCCGCCAGCGCTCATCCGTGACGCCAGCCAAGGACACCTTGACCCACGTCTTCGCCCTGTGGGCGCACCTTGCCCCCATGCAGCCTTCACGGCCACATCAGAGTGACAGTATAGCCGATTCCCGCCCATGCCGCGCAAAAAGGTTTGCAATGGCTCGCCACCTTGCGGCAAGGCCCGGCTGTCATCGCCGCTCATGAATACAGCATGAAGAGCCCCCCTGCCAACACCCATCACGGCCTGCGGGGGCAAAAAGGGCGCGCCTGTTGCCCCCTTGCCACGGCCACGAGCGGGCCGGAAGGGGAAAACCTCGCCTCATTTGCAAAAATGACGCAAATCCGTTGTCAAGTCCCGGGCTTTGTCATATAGAAACCGCATCACTCTTCGGAGCGGCCTCGTGGCGGAGTGGTGACGCAGCGGACTGCAAATCCGTATACCCCGGTTCGATTCCGGGCGAGGCCTCCATCTTCCCCCTCGGCACGCCGCGACCGGCGAACCACGATCCTTCAGGCCACCTTCAGTCTGCGCAGCCCGTTGAACAGGGCAAAGGGCGTGCCGGTCAGCAGCGCATCCACATAGCGGATCTTCTGGTAAAAGCCGTTCAGCGACACCCTGGGCAGTGCCGTGAGATGGTCTGCGTGCCCGGCATGCAAAAGCCCCTTGCGGGTGGTCACCGCCGCCGCGAAGCCAAGTTCCGCCGCCAGCCGGAAATCCCGCCGGCCTGCCGTTTCCTCGTCGCCATAGGGATAGGCGAAGGTGTCCACCACCTCCCCCAGTTCCGCTTCCAGCCGCGCCCGCGAGGCCGCCATTTCATGGCGCGCTTCATCCTCCGGCAACAAGGAGAGTGCATAATGGCGCATGGTATGGGCTCCGATGGAGCACAAGGGATGCGCGGCGATTTGCCGGATTTCCTCCCAGCCCATGACCTGCTCCCGGCACAGGGCCGCGAGATCCACCCCATGGCGCGAAGAAAACTCCCTGATCCAGCGCCTTTGCGCATGCTGCTCCATGCCCCTCACCGGCCAGTAAAGGGCATCCCAGGCAGCTTGCCGCTCTGCATCGCCGGCGCATGAAAGCACCTCCGGCAGGCCTTCAAGGCCTGGCCTGATTTCCTCGTTTTGTGCCATGGCGCGTTCCAGCGCATCCCACCACAGTTCACCCTTGCCATCGGCATAATCCGGGGCAATGAAAATCGTGAAGGGGCACTCCTGCGCCGCAAAGACCGGCAGAGCATGTTCCAGATTGTCACGAAACCCGTCATCCAGCGTGAACACCGCAAAGGGCCGCTCCAGGGCTCCCCCGGCCAGCCGCCTGGCCGCGTCACGCAAGCTGATCAGTTCCCAGCCGCGCGCCTTGACGAAGCCGATGACCGCATCGAGAAACTCCGGCGTGACATCCAGCCCCGCATTGGGCGCAAAGGTGCTTTCCGTGGCCTTTTGCGGGCGCACGTGATGGAGCATGAAAATGGCCCCCGCCCCGCCGAACAGGGGCGCACCGGCCCTGGATAGGCCGGAATAATGCAAAAAATCGAGACTGGCGCGCATGAGGGCTGGGTTCATGGCTTCACGCTTCCTTTCAAATCATCCCGAACAGACCATGCATGTCACACAAACCTTGATTTTGCGCTAACCGCCTCCAGGGTCCGGCCTCGACAAAGGCGTGGATGCCAGCAAAACGAGAAAAACACTCAAGAATTGCAATTGCACACCTTTCCCTTCTCTCCTGTTGCTGGCCGCCAGACTGGCGCCACGTTTTTGTGGGTCTACGCCCCGGGGACAGATCACGCTGCCCTTGCCCCTGCTCCGGCAAGCCTATATAAGGCAGCGCAAAAGCCGCGCCCGCACCTGGTCCGGGGCCGCGGCCTTTTGCCTTTTGACCCGGCAACCATCAAGCAACCATCAAAACTCGAGGAACACCGCCATGACCGAGCGC
>JALSNA010000230.1 GCA_026987255.1 Hyphomicrobiales bacterium
GCGACCCATGATTGGGGAGGTTGGCAGGGGGTGAGGATGGATGCGCAAGAGTTCTTCAAGCCCCCCGGCTGCCCAACCGACAAACCCGCCGGGCGGGGTGATTCCCGGCGCGAAGTGCCGCATCTTTCGTGCCGCGGCCGATTATCATCAGCCGAACCAGCCTTTCTTTCTTGGCCTTGCGCCCGGTTTGGGGCCGGGGTCGTCCGGGATGGGCTGTGTGATGATGGCCTCATCGAGACTTTCTTCCCTGCCCGGCTTCCCGGCGGGCGGGGTCTTGGCCATCTTCAGCGGATGGGGGGCGATGGGGGCGGCTCCCGGCGGCGGGGCCGGTTGGGCCGGAGCGATGATTTCCGGCTCGATGGCGGGTGTGGAGGGCCCTTCTGGCGGCTCTGCGGCGCTGGGGGCTGCGGGTTTTGGCGATTTGTTCTGGCTGGTTGCTTGCGCCGCCTTGTCCTGTTGCGCTGGAGTTGCCATCTCGCTGGCCGTCTCTTCTTGCGTGGCCAGGTCTTCGGGACTGGCGGGCTTTGCGGCTTCGGCGCGCGAAGACTCCCCGGATTCGTGCGGCTGGCTCTCTTCGGGCTCTGGCGCAGGTGTTTCGGGGGTGACGTCCCTGGCCTGTTGCGCTGTCTTGTCCGGGGCGGCGGGAGGCTGCAGAAGATCGGCCGGGACCGGCTCCAGGGCGGCTGCCTGTTCGCTGCCCGATACCGGGGTTTTCCATTCAAAGGTTCCCAGCTCGCCGGTGATGGGCGAAACGGGCAGCCAGGTGGGCGAGACATAGCCATCGGCTGTCCAGGCCGGGTTGCGCCGGGCGCGAACGGCGCGCGCCAGCCATTCGCGGGCGCGGCCCATGTCGCCGGATTGCTCCTGTTCGATTTCGGCCATCAGCTGATAGATGCGCGAGGAGGGATTGTCGTTGAGGCGCGCGCGCAGGGCCTCGCGGGCGGTCTGCCAGTCGCGCGCCTCGATGGCGGCGCGCGCCAGGGCCACTGCGCCCTCCTCGCCACCGGAGGAGATTTTCAGCAGTGATTTCAAGCGCTTGAGGCGGTCGGTGGGGGAATCGCCGGGGCGCAGGTGGGCATAAACTTCCGCAATGTCGGGATGGGGGGCGAGCTTCCAGGTCTTTTCGAGGATTCTTGCCGCCTTGCGCAAATGCCCGCGCGCGGCCAGCATGCCGCCGGCCATGACGGCGGCCGGAATCAGGGACGGGTCGAAGCGGTGCGCCTGGGCGGCCATCTCCATGGCGCGCTGAGGGTCGCGCTCTTCGGTGTCCATGGCCTGGGCGGTGAGCGCCACCGCCTTCAGATGCTGCGCGGCGGCCTTGTCCAGCAGGCCCTTCTTGCGCTGGGTCTCGATGAGATCGAGCACCACCGGCCAGTTCTTCTCCGCCGCCATGAAGGCCAGCATGGCCCGGGCCGCCCAGGGCAGGGCCGGATACTTGTGCCAGGCGCGCTCCGCCCAGCCGCGGGCGGCCGCCATGTCGCCCTCGCGGCGGGCCTGCTCATAGAGCCCGTGCAGGGCGGCCGGCTCGGTCTTTTCGTCCTTGAGCATGTTCAGATAGAGCAGCTTGGCGGCCTTGTCGTCGCCCATCTGCTGGGCGGCGCGGGCCTCCAGCAGGCGGGTGACCGGCTCATCGGGGGTCAGGCGGGCGGCCTTTCCGGCGGCCTTTCTGGCTGTCTGGGCATCACCGGCCAGCAGCGCCACCAGCCCGCCGGAAAGTTCGTCCAGGCCCTTCTTGCGCCGCCGCAGGCGGAAGAAGTCCACCGCCAGGCCGGGGCCGGAGATGATCAGGCGGACGAGACGGAAGACGAGCCACAGAACCAGCATGGCGGCCGCGACGATCCCCAGGGCCAGGGCCACCGGCATGCTCTCCACGTGATAGCCCAGCCAGTCCAGCGACATGTTGCCCGGATGCTCGGCCAGCCAGGTCAGGCCGGCGGCGGCGGCGGCCAGGACAATGAACCAGAAAATGAGTTTCAGCATGAGATGTCACGCCCCCCGTCAAAAAATGCGATCCTTTTGTGCATGGTCATTGCGCGTTCTTTCTGCCCCATTCGGCGATCAGGGTCATCACCGCCTCGCCGATATCGGACAGCGGCTTGTCCGTCAGCATGCGCGCCCTGGCCCCTTTCAGCCAGGCGGCAATGTCTTCGGGCGGCGTGCCGGGCTGGTTTTCCAGCAGGCCGATGGCCGCCGTCAGGGAGCCTTCATCGAGCGCCTTGTTCGCTTGCGCCAGCGCTCCGGCCCAGTCGGCCTGATCCTTGCGGCGCACCTTGACCACCTGCGAAAGCTGTGATTTCAGCGCCCCCACGAGGCTCTTTTTCGCTTCCCTCTCGGCGGCCTGTTTTTGCGCCCTGGCGTATTTGGCCGCCAATGCCGCAAGCTCCCTTTTCAGGGTTGACAGCGGCGGCGCGCCGGTCTTTGCGACGGTCTGGAGGGTGTCATATTCGGTAACAAGAGGCACCCAGACCTTGAGTTTTTGCAGCTCTTCGGCAAAGGGCTTGCCGGCATCGGCCTTGTCACGCAAGGCGGCATAGATGCGGGCCGGCGGTGGCGCGGCCAGCACCGGCCTGGGCGGGGCCTTTTTCAGCACCGCCACGGCGGCCATGGCGGCGGCGGCGGACTTTTGCGCTGCGGCGGCCCTGTTTTGCAAATCCTGCAAGGCGGTGCGCAGGGCAGTGATGGCCTTCTGCTGGGCGGTGAGTTTTTCCGCCATGTCCTTCATGGCGGCGGCATCGGGCCCGGCCTTGGCCAGCTCGCTGTGCATCTGCCGTTGCGCCTGCTCCAGCCTGGCGATGCGCGCCGACATGGATTGCAGGGCCTGGGCGCTTTCCTTCAGCTTGAGCCGGACATCGGCGGCCAAGGTGGCGGGCGTGGATGTCTTTCCGGATGCGGCCTTGTCCAGGGCGGCGCGCAAGGTGGTGAATTTCGCTTCCAATCCGGAAAGCTGCTGGCGGGTTTCGGCCAGTCCGCGGGCATTGGCGTTGACGATTTCTGTGGTCGCGGCCAGTTGTTTTTTCACATCCGTGATGGCGGCCGGCGGGGTCTGTTTCATATCCGCCAGGGCCTTGTCCAGCCTTGTGGTCCGGTCTTTCAGGGCGGCGACCTGAGTCTTCAAATCCGCCAC
>JALSNA010000231.1 GCA_026987255.1 Hyphomicrobiales bacterium
GGCCCTGCGCATCCTCATCCCCTCCCCCAACAACCGCAAGATCGCCGAGGAGCTGATGGACGACCCCGTCTACAGCCAGAAACTCAAGCTGCTGGACGCAGAGGAATGAGCGGCACTCAGGGGCGCGATTTTCCTCCCGGCCGGATGACCGCTGCGGAGTGCAGCACCCTCCATGGCCGGGTGGTTTGATCTGGTCATGGGAGGGATTTTCTGTCACTTTTGGCGCGGTTTTCCATGATGGCGCGGATGAGGATACAGCATGACAGAGGACAAGGCGGGACCGTTGGTGGGCGCGCGGCTGGATGATGAGGGCATTCTGACCCTGACCCTGAACAGGCCGCGCAGTTTCAATGCCCTGAGCATGGCGATGATCGCCGCCCTGCAGGAGGCCTTCGGGGCCGCCTTTGCCGATGCGGCGGTGCGGGTCATCGTCCTGGCCGCCGAGGGACGCGGCTTTTGCGGCGGCCATGACCTGAAGGAGCTGCATGCCCACCGCGCCGACCCCGACGGGGGGCGCAATTTCTACATCGAGCTGTTCGACCGCTGTTCGCACCTGATGATGGCCATGACCAGGGGCCCCAAGGTCATCATCGCCCAGGTGCAGGGGGTGGCCACGGCGGCGGGCGGGCAACTGGTGGCCAGCTGCGACATGGCCGTGGCCTCCGATGCGGCGCGCTTTGGCGTCAATGGCGTAAGCTCGGGGCTGTTCTGTTCCACCCCCATGGTGGCCATCTCGCGCGCCATCGGGCGCAAGAAGGCCATGGAGCTGCTCACCACCGGGCGGCTGATGGAGGCCGCCGAAGCGCTCGAAGCGGGGCTGATCAATGCCGTGAGCGCACCTGAGGAGCTGGAGGAGAAAACCCGCGCCATGGCGCGCATGGTGGCGGAAAAATCCGCCGCCGTGGTGGCCCTGGGCAAGCAGGCCTTCTACCGCCAGGCGGAAATGAATCTCGCCGATGCCTATGCCTATACACGCGGCGTCATCGTGGAGAACCTCATGATGCACGATTCGGAGGAAGGCATTTGCGCCTTCGTGGAAAAACGCCAGCCGCAATGGACGGATTCATGACCCATGATGCCTATACCGATGACTATCTGCGGCGCATCCTCGACGAGGTGACAACCATCGCCCTGGTGGGGGCCTCGCCCAAGCCGGAGCGGCCCTCCAACGAGGTGATGAAATTTCTGCTTGAGCATGGCTACGATGTCATCCCGGTCAATCCGGGGCTGGCGGGCAAGGAGATCCATGGCCGGAGAGTGGCCGCATCGCTGGCCGAAATCGCCCGGCCGGTGGACATGGTGGACATCTTCCGCAATTCCGCCGCCGCCGGTGGCGTGGTGGACGAGGCCCTGGCCATGACGCCGCTGCCGCGCGTCATCTGGATGCAAAAGGGGGTGCGCAACGAAGAGGCCGCGGCGCGGGCCGAAGCACGGGGCCTCATGGTGGTCATGAACCGCTGCCCGAAGATCGAATACCGGCGGCTGAAGGGCTGAACTTTCAGGCCCCGGGCCATCTCCATCAACCGTCTGAAAGACCATCCTCGCCCCCTGCCAGCCGCCCGTAGTGTCCCATGACCTGGGTGGTTGGCAGGGGGAGTGGGTTTTCAGGCCCTGGCGAAGGTGCGCGCCCACATGCGGTCCAGCCAGCGCACGAGGTTGTCGCGCTCGTTGGCGTCATCGCGCAAGGGGGTGTGCACCGGCTGGCGCATGATGTTGCCCAGCGCACCCAGGGCGGAAAAATCAACGCTGGAAATCTCCTCTCCCAGCAAGAAGGGGGACTCGCCCAGCCAGTCCGCTATGGCCTTTATATGCGCCTTGCCCCTGGCATAGGCAGCTTCCGGATCGGCAGGATCGAGGCCCAGCGCCCTGCAGGTGCGAATCAGGCGGCGGCGCACCAGGCCCACCCCAAAAAGGCGCATGGGCATGGGCAGGCGCATCTTGATATCCGGCCCGAAGCGCGCCCAGCCGGCCGGGTCGGCCCAGCGCGAATAGTTGATCTGCCAGAACAGATCGAACTCGCAGATGCGCCGCAGCATGTGGGCCGCCGCCTGCTGGCGCGCATCCAGATTGGCATCCAGCGCATCGGGGCGCCCGGCCTCGAAATGGGCAATGATCCTTTGCGAATCGGTGATGACATCCTCACCATCCACCACCCAGGGCACCTGCCCGGAGGGCGAGGTGCGCGGGCTGTCCACCACAATGGTGAAAGGGATGTCCCGCCAGCGCAGATAGCCTTCCGCCTTCATGCAGAAGGGCGAGGCATTGGGCAGCCCCCAGAAGGAATCGAACTGGTGCAACTCGACGGGTATTTTCCCAGCCATGACTCCGCTCCCGATTATCCCAGCCTGTCATGCTTGTCACATCCGCTGCGGCCGGTCAGTGACCAGCGTCACTTGCCGCGCCGGTATTGGCCGGTGAAGATGCCGCGCAGGCCGCAAAAATCCTGGCAGCCGGGTGAGCCGTCCACCATGGGGCCCATCTTGCCCATGGTGATGGTCAGGCGGCATTTTTCTTCCTGATCGTCATAGGGATCGGGGTTGGTCCATTGCCAGCCATTCTCATGGGGCTTGGCGCGCGCAAAGCTGATGGCGCAGGTGTGGGCGGTGGGGCCGGTAACCGTTTCCACCATGCCGGTAAGCGTCCCGTCGGGTTCGGCCAGCAGCCACAGGCTGCCGGAGCTGCCCTTCTGCGCATAGTCATAGGCGCCGCTGATCCCTTTGGTATCGCCCGCGGTGCGCGCCAGGGCGGCAAGGCGCGTCTTGTAGGCGGCGAAAAGGCAGGACTCATCTTCCTTGCATCTGGCGCGGGCCTTCAGCCAGGCGCGCTGGCTTGTCACCACCGCCTTGCCGCCCTTTTCGCGCGCGGCGCGATAGAGGCGGGCCAGGGCGCGGTCCAGCATGGCCAGATCCGTATTGTCGCAGATGGCCTTTTCCACGGCGGTGGCGGCCCTGGTGCAGTCGAAGGAGGGCTGCGGCTGCTGCGCCAGGGCGTGGCCGGCAATGGCCGGGGCAATGACGATGAGGGCGGAGAAGATGGTCTTGCGCATGGTTCTGGCTCCTTTCCGCCCCCGGTGATGTGGTTCTACTCTTGCAAGTTGTCACGGATAGACGGTTTGCCGCAAGG
>JALSNA010000232.1 GCA_026987255.1 Hyphomicrobiales bacterium
CCAGCCTGTCACCGCCGTGGGGCCGGTGGATCAGCATTCGCAATTGCAGCTTTATCTCGATGGCCCCAACGACAAGCTCTTCACCATCCTCATGCTGGAAACCGCCAGCCGGGGTTTTCGCATGCCACGCGCCTATGCGGATCTGCCGAAGATGGAATATCTGGCCGGGCGCACCATCGGCGACATGACCGACTGCCAGCAGCGCGCCACCGCCGAAACCCTGGCCAAGCGTGGCCGGGCTGTGCGCATCATGAAAATCCCCAAGGTGGATGAATACGCCCTGGGCGCGCTGTTCATGCATTTCATGCTCGAGACCATCCTGGTGGGTTACGCGGAAGGCATCAACCCCTTCGACCAGCCGGCAGTGGAATTGTCCAAGAATCTGACCCGCCAGTATCTGGGCGAAATCGCGCCACGATGAAGCCTGTTCAGGCGGTGCGCTCCAGCAGTCTTTCAAGAGTGCGGCGCACCTCCTGCAACGCCCCCGAAGGAGCTCCGCGCAAGCCAAGGCGGCGTTCGGCATCCTCCACGGCGTTCATCGCCGCCTCCCAGGTGAAGGCGAAATAGTGGAAGCCCTCGCCATCGATGCGATCCTCATCCAGATCATGCACCACCTGCTCCAGCAGCTCGTAAAGCCCCTGGCTCAATGTCTCGAGCTCTTCGGCGCTGGCCGCCACACGCGCCTTCTTGGCGATGGTCAGAAGATCCAGGTTGTAGACATCCGCCCGCCCCTTCTGCCGCTCCAGCCAGCGGCGGCGCAGCCACATGATGCTGGAGAACAGAACCGCGGCGATGGAAAACAGCACACCGATGGCCTCGGCGTTCTGCTGGAAGAAGGTGGGCTCGTCGCGGGTGTAATAATTCATCGCCCCTTCATGCACCGGCAGGATGGTGCTGTGCTCGAAATCCGGCTTGCTGATCAGGTTGGCCAGGTGTGAATAGATGGACAGATCGCGCCGGTTCTCGAACAGGATGGAGGTGATGGTGCGCACCACCTCCGCATCCACGTCATGACGCGTGACCAGCATGCGCGAGGCCGCCGCCGTCGTGATGTCCTGCTCCGGCAACGGCGGGCTGCCCGCATAAAGCCCCTTGGGCAGGCGAATGACGTGCAATGCCGCCCGCCGCCTTGACATGGCTTCGGCCTGATCGATGGGCAGAATGCGCACATCGGTGGTTTCCGCCAGCCAGCGGATATGGCGGTCGCCCGGCGGCAGCATGAGAAACATCCCCTGCACCTTGCCCTTGCGCAGCGCCAGCAGGGCATCCTTCTGGGTCAGCGGGAAGGGCCGCATCATCTCCGGATTGAGCCCATACTGGCCGATCATGAACCAGAAGGAGCGGTAGGCGGCCGTCTTGTAGGAGGGCACGGCCATGCGCTTGCCCTCCAGCTCGTGAATGGAGCGGATGCCGGAATCCGCCCGCACGATGACATGATAGGTATCGGGAAAGAGGTTGGCCACCAGGGAAAAATTGGGCCGGGTGACCGAATCGGCCGGGATGGCGGCAAAATCCACCTTGCCCTCTTCCAGCAAGCGGATATCCTGCGCCGGCCCCTCGCTGGGCACCAATTCGATGCGCAGGCCGCCTTCTTTCTTGGCGGCGATTTCCTGCAAGGCCTCCAGCAGGCCGCGAATGTCGCTGCTGGTGCGCCCCGACGCGATGCGCACCACGTCCGGCGCCGCCTTGACCACCTGAAAATAGTACAGCAGCCCCCCGGCAATCAGCACCGAGGCGAGCAGCGGCAAAAGCGCCAGGAGCAGCCCCTTCCTGTTGACGGTATCGGTGTTCTTGTCCACCCTGCGCGGTTCCCTGATCGCGGATTCGTCATATGCGGAAAAGCCGGTGCTGCCATGATAGCAGGTCTGTCATCCTGCTGTTTTATTGGCGCATCATGCCGCTTGCAGGATCGTGCAACACCTCTTGCTCATTTCCATACAGCTTTCGCCGCGCGGCGGCAAGCCCGCCTCAGCCATCGCCTCCGGGAAGCACGCTGAGCGTATCATCGGCCCGCGCCGCGCCTGCACCGGTCAGCGGATCGCTGATGGCGGCGAACAGGGCTTCGATCTTTTCGCGCAAGGGCACGCGGGTGATGAACACCAGGCGCGTCGTTCGCTCATCACCGGGCCAGGCATCCAGTCGCGCCGGCGGGTGAAAGACATGCTGCACGCCATGCACCACCACCGGCCTGGACGGATCGTCGGCGAGTTTCACGATCCCCTTGACGCGCAACAGCGCAGCCCCGAAGCTGGCGCGCAGCAGATCGATGAAAATATCCAGCCCGGCCGGGGACAGGGCGGCATCATGCACCAGGGCGAAACTCTCCACCTGCGCACCATGATGATGGTGGTCATGCGCCCCCTTCCCGGCCGTGCGCAGCCGCTCCACCCGCAGCCAGCCATCCAGATGCACTTCGCCGCTGAGAGGATCGCGCAACCCGGCGTGAAACAGCTCCCGCGGCGCAAGGCATGTGTCCCTGGCAAGAAGGATGTCGGCCCCCGGATTGATGGCCCGCAAGGCCTGGCGCAGGCTGTCCAGCCGCTTCTCGCGCTCATCCGCAGCCAGCATGTCCGCCTTGGAGATCACCAGCCGCTCGGCCAGGGCCACTTGCTTGACCCCCTCCTGGTGCGCCTTGAGCGTCTCTTCGCCGCTGAGCGCATCCACCACCGTCACCATGCCATCCAGCGACAGCCGCTGCATGAGCCATGGATGAGCCATGATGCTGTGCACGATGGGCGCCGGATCGGCCAGCCCGGAGGTTTCCACCACGATGCGCGCAAAGGGCTTTCCCGCCCCCGCATCACGCTCCTGCAGGACGCGCACCAGGGTATCCACCAGATCGCCGCGCAACGCGCAGCACAGACAGCCCGACGCCAGCTCTATGACCTCGTCGGCGGCAGCTTCCACCAGAAGGTGATCCAGTCCCACTTCACCGAACTCGTTGACGATGACCAGAGCCTCGCCCATGTCGGGGTGTTTCAACAGGGCGTTGAGCAAGGTGGTCTTGCCCGCCCCCAGAAAGCCGGTGATGACATTGAACGGCAGGATCTCCGCCCGCGCCCCTGGCATATCCCCGCTCCTATTTTTTTCGCCGTCTGGCGGAGAAATTGCCCCGCCGCACAACCCGCTTGGTGCGGCGCGCCTTGCGGGCTTCGGCGCGCGCCAGCTTCAGGGCGCGCTTTTCCCTGATGAGCGCAGCGGTCTGGGCAAAGGCCTGCGGCGGATAGACCTTGCAATCCAGATCGTGGCGCTTGGTGCGCGCGCACAAGGCAAGCGCCGTGCGCTCGTCCAGCCGCCAGATCAGCCCGGCGAACTTGCGCATCTGCGGCATCAGCGCCACCCCGCGCGGCAAGGGCTTGTCCCACAGGCCATCTGCGACGAGCTCCGCCTCCAGGGCCGCCTCGGCATTGACGCTGGCATTGTAGGCTCCGATGGCCACCGCCCAGCCTTGCGGAGTCTCGAGCCCGGCCATGCGCACGCTGCGTCCCTTGCACACCTGCGCCGACATGCTCGGCGGCGACTGGCGCGTGTTGGGCAGGTTCATGATCGAGCGCCCGGCGGAAAACCCGCCCGCGGCCAGCATGCGAAAACCCTCCTCCAGCAGGATCTTGGCATAGCTGGCGCGTGTATAGGCGGTCTTGCGGCCAAGCACCACCGCCGCCAGGGTGTGCCCGTTGCGCGTCGCCGTGCCCACAAGGTTGAAACCGGACTTGCACAGAAAGCCGGTCTTCATGCCATTGGCTCCGCGCATCATGAACAACAGCTTGTTGCGGTTCTTCTGCTTGCGTTTGCCCTTGAGCACATAAGGCGCGGCGAAATAGCGCCACAGGGCCGGATTGCGCTTGAGAAACTTCTGATAGATGGCCAGCGCCAGCATCCCCATGTCGCGCGCCGTGGTGATCTGATCCGGGCTGAACATGCCATGCGGATTGCTGAAATGGGTGGATGTCATGCCCAGTTTGCGCGCCGCGGCATTCATCATGCGGACGAAGTCTTTCTCGCTTCCGCCCACCGCTTCGGCCAGGGCTATCGCCATGTCGGCATCGGAGCGCACCAGAAGGTAGGCCAGCATGTCATGAATGGTCATTTGCGTGCCGGCCTTGACGCCCAGGATGGCCGCGCCATGGCCGCCGCCCCCGGCCGCATGGCGGGAAACCACGGCCACCTGATCGAGGCGCACCCGCCCCCGGGCCACCGCCTGAAAGGTCAGATAGGCAGTCATGAGCTTGGTCAGGGAGGCCGGATACCACGGCCGCCCGGCCTCGCGCGCGATCAGAACGCGGCCGCTGTCCATGTCGAAGACCAGCGCCGGCTGCGCCTGTGCGCCACTTGCCTGCGCCAATACCACCATCAGCAGCGCCATGGCCGCCACAAGAAACCGCCTCATGATGCCCGTGATCTCCAGATTGAAAAACCAATTGCCGCAACGCCTTGCCGCCACCGGGCAAAACAGGCCTGCCCGCTCAGCGACTGCTATCACTTGCGCCGCATCCGTTCAACGTCGCGGATGTGGCGAAATGGGGGCAGATGCCCACAAACAGTCCTTGCGGGATCTCTGAAAACGCTTGCGCGCCCATTCCCACCCCCTGCCAACCACCCAGGTCATGGGACACTCCAGGTGGGTGGCAGGGGGTGAGGATGGTCTTCAAGACAGTTGATGGAGATGCCCATTGAGGCATCATTTTTGTCCTTTCCGGCTGAAAGCACGCGCCTGCTCGAAGGCCTCGCGCACCTGCGCAAGCTCCGCCATGGATCTGGAAAACTGCCGCATCAGGTTGGCCAGCACCTGCTGGCCGAACTCGGGGAATTCTCCGCATACCCGCAAGAACAGCTCGTGGGGAATGCGCAGCGCGGCAACGGAGGAGACGGCACGCACCGTCAGCCGGTGCGGCAAATTGGCCACCAGCGCCAGTTCCCCGCAGAAGGCCCCGCGCTCCAGCCGCGCCAGCTTGCGCTGGCCACCATTCTCTTCGCAAAAGGCCTCCGCCGCGCCCTTGCGAATCAGCCAGCCGCTGGCGCTGCGCTCACCGGCCCGGATGAGGTCCTGTCCGGCCTTGATGGTTTCCTTGCGGGAGGAGAAGGCCAGCACCTGCAAATGCGCCACCTGCACGCCCGCAAAGAGCGGCACCTCGCGCAGCAACATCACCTCGTCTTGCAATGCCATGACACCCCCCTGCCTGCCCCGATGGCGCCCGCGCCTGCCCGGAATGAAAAGTATGGCCTGTTCTGTTCATACGCGAGCAGACGGCCCTTGTCACCCGATGTGACCTGACGCATCTTGCCGCCCCGCGCCACAACCGGCAGCCGGCTAAACGATCTATGGCACCAGCTTGTAGCCGCCCGATTCGGTCACCAGGAGCTCGGCCTGGGAAGGGGAGGGCTCGATCTTGCGGCGCAGGCGGTAGATGTGGGTCTCCAGGGTATGGGTCGTCACCCCGGCATTGTAGCCCCAGACCTCGTGCAGCAGGGTATCGCGCGACACCACCTTCTCTCCCGCCCGGTAGAGATAACGCAAAATGGCCGATTCCTTCTCCGTCAGGCGGATCTTTCTGCCATCCTCCGTCACCAGCATCTTGGCCGCCGGCTTGAAGGTATAGGGCCCGATGCGAAAGACCGCATCCTCGCTCTGCTCGTGCTGGCGCAGGTGGGCCCGGATGCGCGCCAGCAACACGGCAAAGCGGAAGGGCTTGGTCACATAGTCGTTGGCTCCGGCATCGAGCCCCAGGATGGTGGCCGATTCCGAATCTTCGCCGGTAAGCATGATGATGGGGCCCGAATAGCCATTGCGGCGCATGATCTTGCATGCCTCGCGGCCATCCATGTCCGGCATGTCCACATCCAGCAGCACCAGATCATAGTGGCCCTCCTTGAGGGCCTTGATGCCTTGCGTGGCGTTTTCCACCGCCTGCACATCGAACTCGTCATGCAGCGAAAACTGCTCGCCCAGCATCTCGCGCAGCAGTTCGTCATCATCGACGATCAGGATTTTCCTTTCCGGCCCCATCTTTTCCTCTTGAATGCCATGTCACTGGCTGCGAGTGTAATGAAAATGCAAACCCGTTGCAAAGCCCGCCATGCCTCTCACACGCACTCTTGAGCGTCTGCGCCTTTTCGTGAACCCGCGTGACAAAAGCCGCGGCACCCTGCGCGCCGGGCCTTTTTCAGCCCCCGCGGCCCTGGGAGCAAGGGGCCTTACCCATTTCCCCCATGAAGGCGACAAGGCCACACCTGCGGGAACTTTTGCTCTCATGAAGGTCTTCTACCGCCCCGATCGCGTGCAAAGGCCGCGCACCGGCCTGCCCGTTCGCCCCTTGCGGGTGACCGATGGCTGGGGCGATCAGCCCTTCCACCCCCTCTACAACCGCCCCGTGAATCATCCTGCGCCCATCAGCGCCGAAAAGCTGTGGCGCGCCGACCACCTCTATGACATCATCGTGGTGATCAATTTCAATGTCATGCCGCGCCAACAGGGCCTGGGCAGCGCCATCTTCTTTCACATCGCCAGGCCGGATTTCGCGCCCACCCTGGGCTGCATCGCCATTCCAGAGCCCTTCATGCAAAGGATCCTGCCCCTGTGCGGCCCGCGCACATTTTTGGCGACGAAATGAAAGCGCCCGCGCAGCAGGCTCCGCGGGCGCTTCCTTGATCATGGCTTCGCACCGGCCCGTCAGAACCGGTACCGCAGCCCGATCAGCAACTGATGATCAATCACATCCGGTCCGTTGACCATGATGTCATGAAAACGATACCCCGCGTCCATCACCAGGTTGGGAGTCAGGCTGGCGCTGAAGCCCGCCATGAAGGCCGCCGCCAGGCCGTCGTCATCCGCCCCGGGGCTGAACTTGGCCCAGCCATAGCCCAGGCCAGCGCCCAGATAGGGCCGCAAGGGCCAATTGTTCACCGGCAGATCGAAATAGATATTGCCCAGCACCGAACTTGCGGTGAGATCCGTGCCGCCGCCCACCTTGTATTTTCCGGCCCGCGTATAGCGCACATCGGCGCGCAAATAGGGGTTGAAGCGATAACCCAGCCCGGCGCCAAAGGCAAAGGCGGTATCATCCTTGCCGCCACTCCAGTCCAGGATGGACGCGCCTATATCACCACGCACATAAAGCCCGGAGAGTGCCGCCGCCATCTCGTAATCCACATCCGCCGCCTGGGCAGCACCGGCAATGCCCAATGCCGCCAGCGCGCCGATGATCGTCTTTCGCAATGTTCTCATGCCACCCTCCTTTATGCATCATCCTTCGCTGCTCTTGCTCCATGAGCCAGAGCGCAAGAGCCATTCATGCACACAAGGATGATAATGCGGCTGGGTGACCAAATGCTGACCCGATTTGGGCCGCAATCGGGCCAATCATGACAATTTTGTTCAAAGTGGCGGTTTTTGTCCCCTCCCGGAACGGCGGGTTGAGAGCCCATTAACCATGCCGGCATTTTCCTGCTCAGGAGATTTCAGGCATCGTGCTTGCGCAGGATTTCGGCGATGTCCACCACCACCTTGCGCACCATCTCCTCGTCATCGCCTTCCGCCATGACGCGGATGACCGGTTCGGTGCCCGACGGACGCGCCACGATGCGCCCGGCCTTGCCCAGGCCCTTTTCAATACCGGCAACGGCAGCCTGCACGTCCGGAACCTCCATCAGGGACTTGTTCTTCACCCGCACGCTTTCCATCATCTGCGGCACAGGGTCGAAAACATGGCATATCTCGCTGACCTTGCGGCCCTTTTCCACCACCACGGCGAGCACCTGCAAGGCGGCGATGAGGCCATCACCCGTGGTCGTGTGATCGGTGAGGATGATATGGCCGGACTGCTCGCCGCCGACATTATAACCGCCGCGCCGCATCATCTCCATGACATGCCGGTCACCGACGGCGGCGCGCTCCAGTTTCAGGCCCTGCGCATCGAGAAAACGCTCCAGCCCCAGGTTGGACATGATGGTGGTCACCACCCCGCCGCCCGCCAAAGCGCCCTTTTCCTGCATCGCCCGGGCGATGACGCCAATGAGCTGATCGCCATCCACCACTTTGCCCTTTTCATCGACGATGATCACCCTGTCGGCATCCCCGTCCAGGGCGATGCCGATGTCGGCGCGCATTTCGCGCACCTTGTCGCGCAGCTTGCCTGGCGCGGTGGATCCCACCTTGTCGTTGATATTGAAGCCATTCGGCTCCACGCCGATCTTGATGACCTCCGCACCCAGCTCCCAAAGAACGGCCGGAGCCACCTTGTAGGCCGCTCCATTGGCGCAATCGATCACCACCCTGAGGCCATCCAGGCGCATGGCGCGCGGCAAGGTGCGCTTGGCGAATTCGATGTAGCGCGCCTGGGCGTCCTCGATCCGCTTGGCCCGCCCCAGCCTGTCGGGCCTGGCTGCCAGCTTGGCCGGGTCGCCATCCATGAGAGCCTCGATGCGCATTTCCTGCTCGATGCTCAGCTTGTAGCCGTCGGGACCGAAAAACTTGATGCCATTGTCATGATAGGGATTGTGCGAAGCCGAAATCATCACGCCCAGATCGGCCCGCAAGGAGCGCGTCAGCATGGCCACCGCCGGCGTCGGCAGCGGCCCGAACAGAAAGACATTCATTCCGGCGGCCAGAAACCCCGCTGTCAGCGCCTGCTCCACCATGTAGCCGGACAAACGGGTGTCCTTGCCGATCACCACCCTGGGCCGGGAGGCGCCATTGGCAAACAGTTTGCCTGCCGCCATGCCGCAACGCAGGATATTGAGCGCATCCATGGGCGAGGCATTGGCCAGGCCACGAATGCCATCCGTACCAAAATACTTTCGTTTCATGACAAACTCCCCTGCGGCAAGTGCCCCATGATATCCTTACCATGCCATTTTTGACTGATCCACAAAAAGGTTCCAGCACGGTAAAGTTCTCAATGCATGGCCTCCACCATGCGCGCCATCTGCACCGTTTCGGACACATCATGCACCCGCACGATCTGCACCGCGGCCGCAAGCGCCGTTTGCGCCGCCGCCAGGGATCCGGCCAGCCGCCCGGCGGCATCCTTCACGCCGGTGATGGCCCCTATGAAACGCTTGCGCGACGCGCCCAGCAGAATAGGCGCGCCAAGACCATGAAACAGGGCCAGGGAGCCCATGAGCGCCAGATTGTGTGCACAGGTCTTGCCAAAGCCGATGCCGGGATCGGCGATGATCTTCTCCTCTGCGACACCCGCCGCAACGGCTTTTTGCATCTGCTCTTGCAGAGCATCGAAGACATCCAGCACCACATCGTCATAGACCGGATCGTCCTGCATGGTCCGCGGTTCTCCCCTGGCGTGCATGAGCACCACCGGCAGACCGAGACGCGCCGCCACTGCCGGCGCCCCCGGATCGAAGGAAAGCGCCGAGACATCGTTGATGATCGCCGCACCGGCCCTGGCGGCGGCCTCCATGACGGCGGCCTTGCGGGTATCCACGCTGACCCGGTATCCCTCCCTGGCCAGCGCCTCTATGACCGGGATCACCCGCGCAAGCTCCTCCTCAGGCGGCACTTCTGCGGCCCCGGGACGGGTGGATTCGCCGCCAATGTCGAGAATGTCCGCCCCCGCCGCCGCCAGGGCGCGGCCATGGGCAATGGCCCCTTGCGCATCGGCATGCAGGCCGCCATCGGAAAAGCTGTCGGGAGTGACATTGACAATGCCCATGATGAGGGGCTTTCGCCATTCCATCCCGGCGATGGCCGGACGCGGCCTTTGCACAAGCTCAAGCCGCCGCGCCAGCCACGCATCCTTGCGCGCTGCCTCCTGCAGTTGCGCCCAGGTCATCCATTGGCTGAACCTGCGTCCCGGCCCTTCACGGCGAATGATTTGCGCCACACAGAAGGCCGCGCGCGCCCCCGCCAGCGCCCCGGCCCGCCCGGCCTCCATGGCCGCCTGCGCCTGTGCGCCATGCAGCACCCCGGCAGGCAGAAGATACAACCCCTCGGACATGCCATCCCTCCACGCCGGCAGAGCAGCAAAAAAGCCACTGCCCTTTCAGCTCACGGCTGCGGCTGCGGGGCCGCGCCTTCCGCGCCGTCTTCGCCGGAGGATTTCGGCCTGGTGACCGGCACGCTGGGCGTTGCCCTGGCCGCCGGGCCGTCGTCATCGTCACGCCTGGGCGGATTGCCCTTCAGCAGCTCGGTGATCTCCTCGCCGGTCAGCGTCTCGTATTCCAAAAGGCCCTCCGCCAGCGCCCTGTGATCCTTGGCCTTTTCGCTCAGGATGCGGCGCGCCGTGGCATAGGCCTCATCGAGGATGCGCTTGACCTCGGCATCGATCTTCTGGGCGGTGTCCTCGGAAATGTTCTTCTGCCGCCCCATGGACATGCCGAGGAAGACCTCGTCCTGGTTCTCGTCATAGGCCACCAGCCCCAGCTCCTTGGAGAAGCCCCAGCGGGTGACCATGGCGCGCGCCAGCTTGGTGGCCTGCTCGATGTCCGATTGCGCCCCGGAGGTGACGTTGTCCTCGCCGAAGATCAGCTCCTCGGCCACCCGTCCGCCCATCATGATGGCCAGCCGCGAGGTCATCTGCTTGAACTTCATGGAATAGCGGTCGCCCTCCGGCAGCTGCATGACCATGCCCAGGGCCCGCCCGCGCGGAATGATGGTCGCCTTGTGCACCGGATCGGCGGAAGGCACGTTGAGCGCCACGATGGCATGGCCCGCCTCGTGATAGGCGGTGAGTTTCTTTTCTTCCTCGTTCATGGCCATGGACTTGCGCTCGGCCCCCATCATGACCTTGTCCTTGGCATCCTCGAAGTCCTTCATGGTCACCATGCGCCGGTTGCGCCTTGCGGCCAGCAGCGCGGCCTCGTTGACCAGGTTGGCCAGATCGGCGCCGGAAAAGCCCGGCGTGCCGCGCGCCAGAACCTTGGGATCGACATCGGGCGCCAGGGGCACATTGGCCATGTGCACCCGCAGGATCTTCTCGCGCCCCTTGACGTCGGGATTGGGCACCACGATCTGGCGGTCGAAACGGCCCGGCCGCAGCAGCGCCGGATCGAGCACGTCGGGCCGGTTGGTGGCGGCGATCAGGATGATGCCCTCGTTGGCCTCGAAGCCGTCCATCTCCACCAGCAGCTGGTTGAGCGTCTGCTCGCGCTCGTCGTTGCCGCCGCCCAGGCCGGCGCCGCGATGGCGGCCCACGGCGTCGATCTCGTCGATGAAGATGATGCACGGGGCGTTCTTCTTCGCCTGCTCGAACATGTCGCGCACCCGCGAGGCGCCGACACCGACGAACATCTCGACGAAATCGGAACCGGAGATGGTAAAGAAGGGCACCCCGGCCTCGCCGGCCACGGCGCGCGCCAGCAGCGTCTTGCCGGTGCCCGGAGGGCCGACCAGCAAAGCCCCCTTGGGGATCTTGCCGCCCAGCCTTTGGAACTTCTGCGGATCCTTGAGAAACTCGACGACCTCCTGCAGCTCCTCCTTGGCCTCGTCCACCCCGGCCACGTCATCGAAGGTGACCTTGCCGTGGCGCTCGGTGAGCAGCTTGGCCTTGGACTTGCCAAAGCCCATGGCCTTGCCGGAATTGGACTGCATCTGGCGCATGAAGAACAGCCACACGCCGATCATCAGCAGAATGGGAAAGGAGGTCACCAGCAGCGAGGAGAGCAGACCGCCCTCGTCCTTGGGCTTGACGCGGATCTCCACATTCTTGGCCCGCAGATCCTTGATGAACTCCGGATCGTTCGGCGGCGCATAGGTGACAAAGGGCCGCCCGTTGGCCAGCTGGCCGCTGATGCGCCCGTCCTGCAAGGTCACGGCCTTGACCTCGCCCTTCTCCACCTTCTCGAGGAACTGCGTATAGCTCACCTCCGCCGAGCCGCGCTTGTGCGACGGGTTCTGAAACAGCTGGAACAGCGCAAACAGCAGCAGGGCAATGACCGCCCAGACCGCGACATTTCTGAAATTGTTCAATGGAGACCTCTGTTTTGCCTTGCAGCCTCTTGCTTCCCGGCACTTTCTTCATGCCCGGGCGCCGGCTCATGAACCGGCCTGAAAGATGTCTTGTCCATCATACCCGCCATTCAGGCAAGTTGATGGCGCGATTATCGTTACCGTGCCCATACACATAGGCATTTGCGCCAGCCTTGCCAAGGACTCGCCCGTTCACAGGATGGAAGAGGAAAA
>JALSNA010000233.1 GCA_026987255.1 Hyphomicrobiales bacterium
GCGCAAGGGCCTTGCCTTGCATCCGATGCAAGGCAGGTTTTCCATCGGCGCTCTTGCAATTCCCCTCTCACCCTGACATATATCAAACCAATATATGGATTTCCGATACATATCGGACTGAAAGGACATCGGCAATGGCCATGAACGTGCGCACCCTGTGCCTTGGCATCCTCTCATTGAAGGAGGCCACCGGCTACGAGATCAAGAAAATGGTCGAGGAAGGTATCTTTTCCCATTTCATCGACGCCTCCTTCGGCTCCATCTACCCGGCCCTGGGCCAGATGCTGCGCGAGGGCCTGCTCAGCCTGCGCACCGAGGAGCAAGATGGCAAGCCGGGCAAGAAGATCTACGCCATCACGGACAAGGGCCGCGCCGCCCTCGCCCAGGCGCTCGACACCGACCCGGCAAAGGACAAGTTCAAGAGCGAGTTTCTCTTCCAGATGCTGTTCATGAACCAGATCGACCCGCGTCACCTCATGGTGGTCTATGACGCCTACCTGGAGGAGCAGGAGGCCGAGCTGGCCCGCATCGAGGCCTGCGAATGCGAGCTGCCCGATCACCCGGGCGCGCGCTTCGTCAACGCCTATGGCAAGACCATGCTGCGCACCGCGGTGAAGTTCCTCCATGAAAACCGCGACGAGATGCTTTCCATCATCGCCGCCATGGACAACGAGCCGGAGGCTGCATCATGAAACGCTCCTGGATCTGGGCCTCTCTTTTCGCCATCGCCGCCACCGCCTGGCTGGCCTCGGGCGAGATCGCCCTGCCCTTTCTCAAGACCGGCGCAAAGAGCGCGCAAGGCGCACAAAAGCCGGCCGCCACGGCAAAACCGAAGGACACCACGCCCTTTCGCGTCGAGGTTGTCACCATCCGCGTCGCCCCCCACCGCGCCCGCCTGAAACTGCCTGCCCATACCGCCAGTTTCCAGACCGTGCAGGTGCGCGCGCGCACCTCCGGAATCGTCGAGGAAACGCCTTTCGCGGAAGGCGCAAGGGTCAGGAAGGGCGATATCCTGTGCCGCATCGACTCAGGATCGCGCCCCGCCCGGCTGCAAGCCGCCCGCGCCGCCGTGGCCAGCGCCAGACGCGATTACGAGGCCGCAGTCCGGCTGCTGCGCTCGGGCCACATGCCGCAATCGCGCCTCAAGCAGCTCAAGGCCCTCTACGACAAGGCCATGGCCCAATTGCGCCAATATGAACTGGACATCGCTTGGACGAAGGTGCGCGCCCCCATGGGCGGCATTCTCGCCCGCCAGCTGGCCAAAAAGGGCGATCTGCTCTCCCTGGGCAAGCCCTGCGCCGAAATCGTCAAGCTCGATCCTTTGAAGATCATCGCCGATGTCTCCGAGCGCGAGGTGGGCGGCATCGGGACCGGCCGGAAAGCCTCCGCCACATTGGTCACCGGCGAGACCTTGCAAGGCGCCATCACCTACATCGCCCCCGCCGCCGATCCGGCCACCCGCACCTTCCGGCTGGAAATGACCGCCGCCAACCCCGGCGGCAAGGCGCGCGCCGGGGTGACCGCCTCCCTCGTCATCCCCCTGCCCGCCCGGCCCGCCGCCCTGGTGCCGCTGGCCGCCATAGGCCTCGATGACAATGGCGTTCTGGGCGTCCACCATGCCGGCAAGGACAACCGCGTCATCCATACCCCGGTGAAGGTGCTGGAGGAGACCCGCCAGGGGGCCTGGGTCCTTGGCCTGCCCGATGGCGCGCGCGTCATCGTCTCCGGCCAGTATTACGTCCTGCCCGGCCAGAAAGTCACGCCCGTGCCCTACAGGCCCGGCAAGGAGAACCCCTCATGACCGCTGCCCTGGAACGGATCTTGCGCCATCCGCGCGCCGTCTTTGCCGTGCTCATCGCCGCCCTGGCCTTCGGCATCGTCTCCTATGTCAACATTCCCAAGGAGGCCCGCCCCGATATCCAGGTGCCGGTGTTCTATATCTCCATTCCGCTGCCCGGCGTCTCCCCGGAGGACGCCGAGCGGCTGCTGGTCAAGCCCATGGAGACGCAGTTGCGCGGCTTGGAGGGGCTCAAGGAGCTCACCGGCATCGCCAGCCAGAACCATGCCGGGATCATCGTCCAGTTCGAGCCGGAAGTGGACGCCTCCGAGGCGGCCCGGAAAGTGCGCGAAAAGGTCGACCTGGCCAAGCCCGATCTGCCCGATGACGCCGAGGAGCCGCAGATCAACGAGGTCAATTTCTCGCTCTTTCCCTCCATCATGGTGGCCCTCTCCGGCAATGTGCCCGAGCGCACCCTCTATCGCCACGCCAGGAAGCTCAAGGACGCCATCGAGGCCATCCCTTCGGTGCTGGAAGCCAATCTCTCCGGCCAGCGCGAGGAGCTTTTGGAGGTCATCATCGACGAGTTGAAACTCGATTCCTACGGCATCACCCAGGCCGAGCTCATCAAGGCGGTGCAAAGCCACAACCGGCTCGTCGCCGCCGGAGCCCTGGACGCCGGAGGCGGGCGCTTCAACATCAAGGTCCCCGGCCTGTTTCAGAGCGCCCGTGATGTTTACGATCTGCCCATCAAGAGCGTGCAAGGCAAGGTCGTGACGCTGAAGGACGTGGCCACCATCCGCCCCACCTTCAAGGACCGCACCGAGTATGCCCGGTTCAATGGCCGCCCGGCCATTTCCGTCAACGTGGTCAAGCGCGTCGGCGCCAACATCCTGGCCACCAACAAGCAGGTGCGCAAGGTGGTGCGGGACGTCACCCGCGACTGGCCACAGACCATCCACGTGGATTTCGCCTTCGATGAATCGCGCCGCATCGGCACCGTCATCGGATCCCTGGAGAACTCCATCATGACCGCCATCGTGCTGGTCATGATCATCTGCGTCGCCGCCCTGGGCCTGCGCTCGGCGCTGCTGGTGGGGGTGGCCATTCCCACCTCCTTCATGATCGCCTTTGCCTTTGCCGGGCTCACCGGCAAGACCATGAACAACATGATGCTCTTCGGCCTGGTGCTCACCGTCGGCATGCTGGTGGACGGGGCCATCGTCATCGTCGAATACGCCGACCGCAAGATGGCCGAAGGATTGTCCGCCCGCGAGGCCTATATCGCCGCCGCCAGGCGCATGTTCTGGCCCGTGACCTCCTCCACCGCCACCACCCTGGCCGCCTTTCTGCCCATGCTCTTCTGGCCCGGCGTTTCCGGCAAGTTCATGTCCAATCTGCCCACCACCGTGGTCATCGTCCTTTCCGCCTCCTTGCTCACCGCCATGGTCTTTCTGCCGGTGCTGGGCGGCCTTTTCGGCAAGAGGCCAAGGGATGCCGGTGACACCGTGGCCCACCTGCGCTCCGGCGAGCATGCCGGCCTTTTGCACCTGAAGGGCCTCACCGGGGCCTATGCCCGCATGCTGGCGCGCTTCATCCGCCATCCTTTGCCGGTCATCCTCGCCGCGGTGGTGGTGCTGGGCGGCATCTTCGTGGCTTACGGGCGGCACAACAAGGGGGTGGAGTTCTTCGTCAATACCGAGCCGGAGAAGGCCTTCGTCTATATCCGCGCCCGCGGCAATCTGCCGGTGGCCGAAAAACTGCGCCTGGTGCGCGCCGTGGAGCGCCAGGTCATGGCCGTCAGGGGGCTGAAGACCATCGCCACCTTGGCCGGATCGTCGGGCGGCGGCGGCATCGGCTCGGGCACCTCGCTGGATCAGCCCAAGGATGCCATCGGCCGCATCACCGTGGAGCTCAAACCCCTCCAGGAGCGCCGCCCGGGAGCCGAAATTCTCGACGAAATACGCCGCCGCGTGGCCACCGTCCCGGGCATTCTCACCGAGGTGGACAAGTTCAAGGACGGCCCGCCCACCGGCAAGGACATCCGCCTGCAGGTGCGCGCCGATGACTATGACCTGGCCAACAGGATCGCGGCGAAGGTGCGCGCCCATATGGAGCGCGGCATGACGGGCCTGAAGGAGATCGAGGACGAAAGGCCCCTGCCCGGCATCGAATGGGTGCTCAAGGTCGACCGCGAGGAGGCCGGGCGCTTCGGCGCCAGCGTGGTCTCCCTCGGCGCCCTGGTGCGGCTGGTGACCAATGGCGTGCTCATCGGCACCTACCGCCCCGATGGCTCCGATGACGAGGTGGACATCCGCGTGCGCCTGCCCAAAGGGGAGCGCGATCTGGAAAAGATCGATTCGCTGCGCCTCATCACCAGGGCCGGGCTGGTGCCGGTGCGCAATTTCGTCACCCGAAAGGTGCGCCCGAAGGTGGACACCATCATCCGCAAGGATGGCCATTTCTCCGTCTACGTGAAAGCCAATGTCGTCAAGGGCCAGCGCAAGGATCTCAAGATCAGGGAGCTGTCGGAATGGCTCAAGGACCAGCACTGGCCCGCCGGCGTGAGCTTCAAGTTCCGCGGCGCCGATGAGGAAAAGCAGAAATCCGCCGCCTTCCTGAAGAAGGCCCTGCTGGCCTCCATCTTCATCATGTTCCTCATTCTGGTCATCCAGTTCAACAGCTTCTACCACACCTTCCTGACCCTCTCGACGCTGGTCATGTCGGTGGCCGGGGTGCTGCTCGGCATGCTGGTCATGGGCCAGCCCTTCTCGGTCATCATGACCGGCACCGGCGTCATCGCCCTGGCCGGCATCGTGGTCAACAACGCCATCGTTCTCATCGACACCTACCATTTGAACATCGCGCGCGGCCTTGCCCCCGCCGATGCGGCCTTGCAGACCGCCGTGCAGCGCCTGCGCCCGGTCATGCTGACCACCGTGACCACCATCTTCGGCCTGCTGCCCATGATGTTCGAGTTCAACGTCGACTGGATCCACCGCTATGTGGGCATCGGCAGCGAGATTTCCTCCTGGTGGGTGCAGCTGGCCACCGCCCTGGTCTTCGGACTGGGGTTCGCCACCTTGCTGACCTTGATCCTCACCCCCGTTCTGCTCGCCGCCCCCGGCATATGGCGCGATGCCTGGCGGCGCCGCTTCGGACGCAAGCGCAATTTCCCGGCGCAAGATACGGAAAAGGCTGAAAAATCTTCCACACCTTCCCTGCCCCAGGCAGCTGAATGAGCAAGGATTTGCCCGGCATCTCCATTTACTGTCTGAAAGACCATCCTCACCCCCTGCCAACCACCCGCAGTGTCCCATGACCCGGGTGGCTGGCAGGGGGTGAGGATGGACGCGCAAGCCTTTTCAAGACCCCCAAGAGACAACCTGTCCCGTTTGCCTGTCCGTCAGGCCACGCTATAACCATGTCAACAGGTGCACACAGCAAGGAGAACGGGCATGACGCCAGACGAACAGAAGAAGGCAGCCGCCTTGGCCGCGCTGGACCATGTTGCGGATGGCATGAAGGTGGGCCTGGGCACCGGCTCCACCGCCAACCATTTCATCGACGCCCTGGGCGCGCGCGTCCGCCAGGGGCTGAAGGTCATCTGCGTGCCCACCTCCATCGCCTCCCGCCAGCGCGCCGCCGCCCTGGGAATACCGCTCGCCACCCTGGAGGAAGAACCCAGCCTCGATGTCACCGTCGACGGAGCCGATGAAATCCTCCCCCGGGGTCTTGTTCTCATCAAGGGCGGCGGCGGCGCCCTGACGCGCGAAAAGATCGTTGCCGCCTCTTCACGAAAGATGGTCGTCATCGCCGATGCCTCGAAGCTCATGACGGCGCAAACCTTTGGCCGTTTCCCCCTGCCCGTGGAGATTTTGCCTTTCGGGGCGCGCGCCACCATCCGCAAGATCAAGGCCGCCATCGACTCCCTGGGCATGTCCGGCGAAATCATTGTGCGCCAGACCGGCGGCAAGGATTTCATCACCGACAACGGCGGTCTCATCGCCGATTGCCACCTGGGCCATATTACCAGGCCCACAGAGCTGGCCGATGCCCTCATCCGCATCCCCGGCGTCGTCGAGCAGGGTCTGTTCACCTCCATCGCAACGGTGGCGCTGGTGGCCACCGGCGATGGAGTGGAAACCATCACGCCATGAACATCCGGCGGCCCCCGGGCTTGACCGGGCCCGCCCCTTGCGCCACACAGGCAGCGGCTCCGCTCAAGCAGGAAAGGCGCACCATGTCCTTCGATTACGATCTTTTCGTCATAGGCGCAGGCTCCGGCGGAGTGCGCGCTGCGCGCATCGCCTCCGGTCATGGTGCAAAGGTGGCCATCGCCGAGGAATACCGCGTCGGCGGCACTTGCGTCATCCGCGGCTGCGTGCCCAAGAAGCTCATGGTCCATGCCGCCCGTTACGCGGAGGATTTTGCCGATGCCACGGGCTTTGGCTGGTCGGGGCAGCAAAAGGCGCGCTTCGACTGGCGCGCCTTCATGGCCGCCAAGGACGCCGAGATCGCCCGTCTGAACAGCCTCTACATCAAGGGTCTGGAATCCGCCGGAGTGGAAATCCTGCACACCCGCGCCGAGTTCGCGGGCCCCCACGAGCTCTATCTGGTCAACGAGGAGCGCACGGTGACGGCGGAGAAAATCCTCATCGCCACCGGCGCGGCCCCCTTCGTGCCCCACAACGTGCCCGGGGCCGCCTTCGCCATCACCTCCAACGAGGCCTTTCACCTGGAAAGCCTGCCAAAATCCATGGCCATCATCGGCGGTGGCTACATTGCGGTGGAGTTTGCCGGCGTTTTCCATGCCCTGGGCGTGGAGACCACCTTGCTCTATCGGGGCAAGCAGATCCTGCGCGGCTTCGATGACGATCTTCGCGAGCATCTTTCCCGCGAGATGACACGGGCCGGCGTCACCGTAATGACCCATGCCAACGTGGATCGCATCACCCGTCACGACCATGGCCTTGGCGGATATACGGTTCACTGCGCCAATGGCGAGACCGTGCAGGCGGAGGAGGTCATGTATGCCGCTGGCCGTGAACCCTATACCTTCGATCTGCACCTGGAACTGGCAGGTGTGGAGATGGCCGCCAACGACGCCATCAAGGTGGACGCCTTCAACCGCACCAGCGCGCCGCACATATGGGCCGTCGGCGATGTCACCAACCGCGCCCAGCTCACGCCGGTGGCCATCCGCGAGGGCCATGCCTTCGCCGATCGCGTCTTCGGCGGCAGGGACATCCCGCCGCTCGATTATTCCATCATTCCCACCGCCGTGTTCTCACACCCGGAAATCGGCACGGTGGGGCTGACGGAACGCGAGGCGCGCGCAAGACACGGCGCGGTGGACATTTACAAGAGCACTTTCCGGCCCTTGAAGCACACCCTGTCGGGCCGCGGCACGCGCATGCTGATGAAGCTTGTGGTGCATCCCGAAACGGACGTGGTGCTCGGCGCGCACCTGTGCGGGCCGGATGCGGCGGAAATGATCCAGCTGCTCGGCATCTTGCTGAAAACGGGTGCGCGCAAGGCCGATTTCGATGCCACCATCGCCGTGCACCCCACCGCCGCCGAGGAGCTGGTCACCATGCGCGAGAAACAGCCCGCCACGGATTGAAGCGGCAGGCCGCGCTTGCCTTCAGGCCTCCTCCACCCTGGGCGGGAAACCGCCGCGGTCGAATATCTCGTCGGGAATGGAGCGCAGATGCACGTCGCGCTGCGGGAAGGGGATTTCGATGCCGGCTTCCTTCAGGGCGCGGAAGATGGCGAAGCGCAGATCCGAGGCGGTGGACGAGCTGTAGCCTATGTCGCCGATATAGAGCCTGAGCTCGAAGTCCAGCGAATTGTCGCCAAAGCCCTGGAACAGCACGAAGGCGCGCGGCGCGGCCAGGGTGCGCGGATGGGCATTGGCGCAGCGCAGCAGGATCTTTTCCACCTCGTCGGGGTCGGCATCATAGGAAACCCCGATGGGCAGCCGGATGCGTCCCATGCGCGAGCCGTGATACCAGTTGGACACCGGCTCGGAGATCAACGACGAGTTCGGCACGATGATCGAACAGCGGTCGAATGTCTCGATTTCCGTGGAGCGCACCTTGATCTTGCGCACCACGCCCTCGCCGCCGTTGACCTTGATCCAGTCGCCCACCTTGATCGGCCGCTCGGCCAGCAGGATGAGGCCGGAGACGAAATTGTTGACGATGGATTGCAGGCCGAAACCGATGCCGATGCCCAGCGCGCCGCCGAGAATGGCCAGCGAGGAGAAGTTCACCCCGGCCACCGACAGGCCGATCAGCGCCGCGCCGATGAACACCAGATAACGCGCCGTGGTGAGGATGGAATGGCGCACCCCGGTATCCAGGCTGGTGCGCTCCAGCACCCTCTTGTCGAGCCACAGGGTCAGCAGGCGGCCCAGAATGAGGGCGACGATGAACACCACGATGCCGGTCAGGATGGCGGCCGGCTCGATGGTGATGTTGCCCACCTTGAAGCCGAAGAAGGCGGCGCGCGCCCAGTTGGTCATGTCCACCCAGTTGATGGCCCAGATCATCAGCACCATGGGCAGGCCGATGAGCACGATGCCGATGTCCACCAGGGTGGAAAAGAGCACGCCGAGCTGGGTGATGACCTTCTCCGGGATGGAGAGGGTGCGGCGCAGGAAATGCCCCGTGTAGGTGTTGCCGTCCAGGGCGTTGCGCACCATGGCGTCCACCAGATGATGCAGCAGATAGAGCCCGGCCGTGATGGCGCTGGTGATGATCAGGTGGGTGGTGATGAAATGCGCCAGGGCGATATAGCCCGCCACCAGCGCCAGCAGCACCACCAGCAGCAAAAGCCACACCAGATGGAAGGCATAGCGCGCCCAGCCGAAGAAGAAGCGCTGGCTGTCGCCCTCCTCCTGCAGCGGATCGGCCTGCCGGATGCCGGTCATCAGCAGGGCGATGAGCACCACGTAGAGAACCGAGACGAAGGCGCTCCAGGCGGCGGAGAAGCTCACCGGCATGAACAGCACCTCGGCCAGGGCGCCGGTGAGAAAATCCACCGAATAGAGAATGGCCAGGGCGGCGGTGAGCCGGTAGGCCCGCATGGCCCCGGCATCGGAGATGTTGACCAGCCGCATGTATGGCGTCGCCGGGCGGAAGATGCCGCGCGCCAGGGCGATGATGACGGCGCTGAAGAAGATGGCCATGGTCAGGGCATCGAGAAAACGGGCGATGCGCGGCGAAGGTTCGCTCAAGGTGTAGATGGCGGCATTGAGCACCACCAGGGTGACGAAGACCACCGCCGCGGAATAGACGGCCACCCGCACCGCCCGCCACAGGCGGTGAAAGTCGTCCAGCTCCACCCCCTCCTCGATGGGCCTGCGCCAGCGCCGCCAGACGTAGATCAGCAGGAAGAAGGAGGCGGCAAAGAGCGCCAGCACCGCCAGGAAGGCCAGGTTGCCCTTGCCATCGTCATTGGCCGACCATCTGGAAAAGAGCACCACCAGGCGTTCGCCGAAGCTCGGTACGGTGGCCAGGCCATCCAGCCACAGCAGGGGATTGAGCACCGAGCGCGACGGCTCGAAGACCTTGGAGAGGAACAATTCGCGCTGTTTGCCGGAGGCCAGCTTGGCCAGCTGGGCGGTTTCCGTGGCCCGCAGGTTGAGCTGCTTGTCCACCGTCTGCAACTGGGTCTGGATGGCCATGAGCGCGGCCCGCTGGGCGGCTATGGCCGGATCCTCCCTGCCCTTACTGGGCGGCGGCCCCAGGGCCTTGATCTGCTGGGCTATGGTGGCGATGGGATCTTGCAGATCCTTGTGGGCCTTGAGGATCTTCAGGCGCAGCTTGTCCAGATCGCCGCGCACCCTGGTCAAGGCCTCCATGGAGATGTCCGGCCGCATGATCTTCTTGCGGCTCTCCGCCAGGGACTTGCCGATCTCGCCCACCAGGCGGGCGGCCAGGGAGGCCTTCAGGCGCGCCGAGGCGAAGGCCTCCTGACGCTCTGGCGGCAGTTTCAGGGGAGCGGCCTTTTTCGCCTTGTCCGCCGGTGCCTGCGCTTTTGCCGCGCTCAGGGGAGATGCTGCCTGGGCATCCGCCGGGGTGGCCGCCCGCGTTTGCTGCGCCTGCTGGGCAAAGGCCGCCAGCGGCGCGCCAAGGGCCCCGGCAAGGAGCCAAAGGGCCGCCAGAATGATGATCCGTGAAACGCGCATGAAAGGCCTTCCGATTCGTTGCCCCCGAATGCCTCCCATCATGCCCGCGCCGGCAGGATCAGACAAGGCGGCTTTGTTCCACGGCGGCGGCGATGAAGGAGGCAAAGAGCGGATGCGGCGCGAAGGGGCGCGATTTCAGCTCCGGGTGGAACTGCACGGCGATGAACCAGGGATGATCGGCGATCTCGACGATCTCCGGCAGCAGGCCATCGGGCGACAGGCCGGAGAATTTCAGACCCGCCTTCTCCAGCGCCTCGCGGTAGCGCATGTTGACCTCGTAGCGGTGGCGGTGGCGTTCGGAGATTTCCGTCGTCCCATAGACCTCGGCCACCTTCGAGCCTTTCGCCAGCACCGCCTTGTAGGCGCCAAGGCGCATGGTGCCGCCCAGATCGCCCCCCTGGGCGCGGCTTTCCAGCTCGCCTTCACGCATCCATTCGGTCATCAGGCCGACCACCGGGGTCTTGCAATCGCCGAATTCGGAGGAGCAGGCGCCCTCGATCCCGGCCAGGTTGCGGGCCGCCTCCAGCACCGCCATCTGCATGCCGAAACAGATGCCGAAATAGGGCACCTTGCGCTCGCGGGCGAACTTCACCGCCATGATCTTGCCTTCCGCGCCGCGCTCGCCGAAGCCGCCGGGCACCAGGATGCCGTGCACGTCCTCCAGCCAGGGGGCGGGGTCCTCGCGCTCGAAGATCTCCGATTCGATCCACTTGATGTTGACCTTGACGCGGTTGGCGATGCCGCCGTGGGTCAGGGCTTCCATGAGCGACTTGTAGGCATCCAGCAGGCCGGTATACTTGCCCACCACGGCGATGGTCACCTCGCCTTCCGGGTTGTGGATGCGGTCGGAAATTTCCTCCCAGCGCGACATGTCCAGGGCCGGGGCGCCGGTGATGCCGAAGGCATGCAGGATTTCCTCGTCCAGCCCCTGCTGGTGATAGGCGGCCGGAACGTCGTAGATGGAGGCCACGTCCAGGGCCTGGATGACCGCCGAGGGGCGCACGTTGCAGAACAGGGCGATCTTGCGCCGCTCGTTTTCGGGGATTTCGCGATCGGCGCGGCACATGAGGATGTCCGGCTGGATGCCGATGGAGCGCAGCTCCTTGACCGAATGCTGGGTCGGCTTGGTCTTCAGCTCGCCGGCGGCCGGGATCCAGGGCACCAGCGTCAGGTGCATGTAGATGCACTGCCTCGGCTCCAGCTCGTTGCCCAGCTGGCGGATGGCCTCGAAAAAGGGCAAGGCCTCGATGTCGCCCACCGTGCCGCCGATTTCGCACAGGACGAAATCGAACTCCTCGTTGCCCTCCAGGACGAAATTCTTGATCTCGTCGGTGACATGGGGGATCACCTGCACGGTGGCGCCCAGATAATCGCCGCGCCGCTCCTTGGCGATGATCTGCTGATAGATGCGCCCGGTGGTGATGTTGTCCTGCTGGTTGGCCGAGCGGCCGGTGAAGCGCTCGTAATGGCCCAGGTCGAGATCGGTCTCCGCCCCGTCGTCGGTGACGAAGACCTCGCCATGCTGATAGGGGCTCATGGTGCCCGGATCGACATTGAGATAGGGATCGAGCTTGCGCAGCCGCACGCGATAGCCGCGCGCCTGCAACAAGGCCCCCAGGGCAGCCGAGGCCAGACCTTTCCCAAGTGAGGAGACCACGCCGCCAGTGATGAAGATATATCGCGCCATGGGCATACAGCCTTACCGATTCTGCCGCCGCTGGCAAAGCCTTTTTCATCCCTTATCCACCATTGGGAGTCTCCAAAAACGCTTGCGCGACCATCCTCATCCCCTGCCAACCCTCCAATCATGGGACAATACGGGTGGTTGGCAGGGGATGGGGATGGTCTTCAGACAGTTGAAAGGGATGCCCTATTGGCCCATTCACCCCGCCCCAAGGCCTATCCCAGGCTCCCGAAGAGGCCCGATCCCCCTCACGGACGCCTCACCTATCATCTGGGCGGCCGGGAGGGGGAGCGGGCCGGAACGACGCGCCTCAGCGCAAAAAAGAGGCCCGATCCCCCTCACGGACGCCTCACCTACAATCTGGGTGGCCGGGAGGGGGAGCGGGCCGGAGCGACGCACTTCCATGCGCAAAAAAAGGCCCGATCCCCCTCACGGACGCCTCACCTACAATCTGGGT
>JALSNA010000234.1 GCA_026987255.1 Hyphomicrobiales bacterium
CGGCCCTGCCGGACATGGTGGCCGCGGATGCCGCGCGCATCCGCCAGGTGCTGCTCAATCTGGCCGGCAACGCCATCAAGTTCACCGACGAGGGCGGAGTCTACATCAAGGTTTCCGCCGCTGGCGAAGGCCGGGTGCTGTTCGAGGTCATGGATACCGGCATCGGCATTGCCCAGGACGAACAGCAGCGCATTTTCCACCCCTATCAGCAGGCCGGAGACAAATCCCGCCGCGCCAAGGGCACCGGCCTTGGCCTGACCATATCGAAACGCCTGGTGGAGCGCATGGGCGGGAAGCTGGAGCTGACCAGCGCGCAGGGCAAGGGCTCGGTGTTCAGCTTCACCCTGCCCCTTCAGGCGGTGCGGGAGGGACAGGAAAAGGCCGCGCGGCCCTCCCTGTGTGGAGCCAAGATCGTGCTGGCCGCCCCCTCCACACCACGGCGCTGCGCCCTTGAGGACTATATCGAGGCCACTGGCGGCAGGGTGTGCCTGGTGAAGGATGAAAAGGCCCTGCGCCAGGCCCTGCGCGCCCCCGGCGGGGAGGAGCAGATCATCTGCGATGCCACCTTCGCGCCCGTTTTGCGCCAGCTCCTGCGCGAGGGCCTGCCCGCACGGACAGGTGGCCGCCTGTGGCTGCTGCTGCGCCCGGAGGACCGCAGGCAGATGAAGGATCTCATGGACAGCGGCCAGATCGGCTTTCTGCTCAGCCCGCTGCGCCGCTCCACCTTCTTCTGCCAGATCGTCGAGCGCCGCATGGAGGACACCCTGGCGCGCTCCGTGAAGCAGTTGCGCGCCAGCCTGCAAAAGGCCCGCGCCGCCGATACCGGCCGGGCGCGCCCGCTGGCCCTGCTGGCGGAGGACAACGCCATCAATGCCATGCTGGCCCGCGCCATGCTGGACAAGGCCGGGTTCGAGCTCGTTCACGTGGAAAATGGCGCCCAGGCGCTCGATTACATGGCCAAGGTGCTGGCCGGAGGCGAGGATGCGCCGCGCCGTCCGGACCTTGTTCTCATGGATGTCCACATGCCGCGGATGGACGGGCTGGAAACCACCCAGCGCATCCGCGCCTTGCAGGAACGGGCCGGGGCGCCCCCGGTGCCCATTCTGGCGCTCACCGCTTCATCCGGCAAGGATGAACGCGACCGCTGCCTGGCCGCCGGCATGGACGGCTTTCTGAGCAAGCCCTTCGATCTGCCCGACCTGACCGAGGCCATTGGCAAGGTGCTCAAGGGCCACAGCGCCGCCTGACAACAAACCCCGGCGGAGATGCTCCGCCGGGGTGTGCTGGACATGATCGCGGACCGGTTTCGGATCATTCGGACAGGTAGATCGTCGCCAGGGACTTGCCGATATCCTTGAAGGCGGCCAACAGGGCACTGTTATCTCTCGCGTCGAAATAGCTGGCGCCATCGGAGGCACAAGATTGCAGCATCTTGCGGGTGGCCGGATCAGTGACGCCGAAAGCCACCGAATAGATATGGATGCCGGCTTTCTTGATATTTCCGCACAACTCCCGGGTCAGGGCATTGGCCGTCTTGCCCTTGCCCTGGCCGCAGTAGTGCCTGCCGCTGGTATAGTCGGGATCACAGGTGTTGACACCGTCGGTCATCAGCACGATGGCCTTGCGCACGTTCTTCTTGCGCGCCGTGTCGGCATCAGTCCCCTGGGTATAGGGGGCGGCGCTGGACAATGCCCGCCAGCCCCAGATCAGCCCGGAAGGGATATAGGTGCCATTGACATTGGCCGACATCCTGTCCAGCTCGCGGTCGATGGCGCCTTTATCGGTATTGAGCGGCAGGATGGGCCGCTGGCACCAGACACCGGAAATCCCAGGAATGCGCTTGCCCGGCGCACTGTCGGTGACATTGAGCGGATGGCGGCGCGATCCCACGCAGCCGTTCCATGTCACCTTTTGCGTCCAGGCGGGGGTGCATGTCCTGACCTGTTTGTCCCTTACCCAGTCACACTTGCGGCATGCATGGGTGGTGGAAACACCATCATTCCAGCTGGTGCAGGTGGACATGTGGCAATTGACCGCCTTGTAGGTCCAGCTCATGTAGCACCTGGCTGGATGATATATGGTCTTGTCCGCCGGGGCGTTGAGCCAGGATGCACCGCGCTTGTCCTTGCCGACGTTCACATATTGCGCATAGGGCACCACGGAGACATGGATCTTGTCCTTCGCGCCTTCCTTGAACAGTGTGCCGGTGAGTTTTTTTGCAGCCCTTTTGAGAGTGGCGATCTTGGTTCCGGCCATGGATCTCGTATTGTCCAGAACCAGCGCCACCTCCATGGAGCCATAATGGCGCTTGATGACCGCCTTGGCCATGATGTCGATGCTGCCGATGCTGGCCAGTTTCAGAAAATGTGTCGGCACCGAGGCGCGGGCCGTGAAGATCACCTTGTCCTTGGTGATGCGGATGTTCTGTACCGTCTTGATGCGGGCGGTCCCGTCACCGGCGAAATTGTCCGCAAAGCTGGCCAGGGCGGCCCTTTTGCGCCCGGCATCATCCAGCTTGCGGGCGGCGGCAGCCTGCAGAGCAGCGGCGTCCACCGCCTTTTGCAGCTTGGATTTGACCGAATAGGTCTGCATCATGTCCACGGCACCTCCGGCCATGAGGGTCAATGGCAGGGCAGCCACGGCGAACATGACAGCAGTATTGCCTTTGGTATTGGTGACAAGTGATTTCAGCCATCTGGTGTGGATCATGGGAAATGTCCTAATGCGCTTGTTCCTGTGCATGCCGGATGTCTGCGCGCCGCAGGCCTTTTCAGGTTCGTGGCGCAATTCGGGACACTCCGGCCCGGGTTGCCGGAAAAGCTGCAAGGGGCATGCCAAACCGCCCGCAAGGCATCAAAAAGCTCCCGGCTGTCCGGGCCGGGCTGGCTGGTCAAATCCTGCCGGTAGGTCTGGCCAATCCTGTTGCCGGAAAGGTCTTTGCTGTGCACACGAAAAAAACGGCCCGGAATGAACCGGGCCGTCCTTGATGTGCGATGGTGCTGCCGCGCGGCGTCAAAGAGCCGCCGGGAGGGCTATTTCAGCCGGTGCATGCGGATGATTCCCAGCAGGTATTTCTCGA
>JALSNA010000235.1 GCA_026987255.1 Hyphomicrobiales bacterium
CTGAAGCGCCAGGCCTCCCGCGTGGCTGGAGCCAGCACCATCAGCCGAAATATTTTCGCGAGGCGCAGGCGGCGCAATCGCAAGGAGCGTCCGTCTTGTGATAGAGACCGTGCACAACTCCGCCCTGCTGGTCGAAACATTCGATGACCGGCGTGATCAGACTCAGGTCGTTGCGTTCATATCGGCGAAAAAGGGCATAGGCGATCAGATCGGCAAGCTGGATGAGCCGCGTGGCGCGCGAATCCACAAACAATGGAACCTCCGCCAGATTGCGCAAGTTCCCCCAGCGGGTGCCATCCGTGCGGAAATCACGCGCCAGGGTCTGCAAGGTGGACTCATATTTGTCCTCGTCGAAAACGAGCAGCCCGCGTTGTTTTTCGCCTGTCGCCTGATAGCGCCGCTTGAGGAAAATGTTGAACCGGCTGCATATATGTTCAAAGGCGTGCTCCACCGGGTCTTCCGGGGAAACGAGGGCCTTGTCCACGACCATGCCAAAGGCGCGCAGGCTTCTGCGCGACGGCCCCTTGAGGACCGCCAGGGACTGCTGCAACAAGGATTTTCTTCTGTCCCTGGGAATGGACCGCCAGAACCTGCGGCCCGCGTGAATTGCATTGCCGTGCAATTCCACCTCCGGGGCATCATGATCCGGCAGATTGCGCGCAACAACCCGGTTCAATTCTTCAATGACATGAAAAATGGCGGTCTCGTAGACCGCCACACCGGCCATGATGATGTGCCTTTCGCCGGGATTGCCGATGTTCCCCGACATGTCCACATAAAGGATATGCATTCATGGCCCCGATAAACAGGCAGCCGGGCGGGATACCTGACCCCGGCGGAATGCTGAAAGGCAAACCTCCCGACTGCATCGACAAATATAAGACAGAAGGGTTTTCAGTCAAGTAAACATGAAAATGGAGCCTCTCACGCCGCTTCGAAATGGGCGTCGGGGCCAAGGGGGTTGGGGGTCTTGATCCGGCCCTTGGCCAGCAGGTGTTCCAGGGCCGCCAGGGTGGACAGGCCGGCCGCCTCGCGCAGGTTGTCCGGCAGGCCGGGATAGATGCGCGCGATGATTTGCGGCAAGGTTCGCGCCCCTTGCCGCACCGATGTCAGGATGTCCGCCTCGCGGCGCAGCCGGTGGGCCTTCAGGGCGGCCACATGGGCCGCCGGATTTTCGATTTCCGGCCCGTGCCCCGGCCAGTAGCGGAGATGGTCATGGGCCAGCAGCTTGTCCAGGGAGGCCAGATAATCGGCCATGAAGCCATCCGGCGGGGCGATGATGGTGGTCGACCAGCCCATGACGTGATCGCCGCTGAACAGGGCGCGCTCCTCGCGCAGCTCGTAGCACAGATGGTTGGGAATGTGCCCCGGCGTGTGCAGGGCGCGCAGGCTCCAGCCCGGCCCGCGCACCTCATCGCCATCGCGCAATTCGGCATCGGGACGAAAATCGCCATCGCCCGACTGGCGCATCAGGAGCGAGGGCGCAATGACCGAGCCGCGCGCCCGGTTGGCCGCGTGCGGGCCATAGCCATGCACCGGCGCGCCGGTGCGCGCCGCAAGCTTGCGCGCCAGCGGCGAATGGTCGAAATGGGTGTGGGTGACGAAAATGGCCACCACCCGCTCCCCTTCCAGGGCATTCAGCAGGGCCGCCAGATGCGCCTCGTCGTCCGGGCCGGGGTCGATGATGGCCACCTCGCCGCGCCCGGCGATCCAGGTATTGGTGCCGGTAAAGGTCAAGGGCCCCGGATTGGGCGCCAGGATGCGCCGCACCAGCGGCGAGACCTGCGTCACCTCGCCCGCTTTTGCGTCATATGTCCTGCTCAGGCGCAGTTTCGGGGGGCTGGTCATGTGGAAGGTTCCCTTGCTCTTGCCGTGGCGGGCGCAAGGCAATATACCTTGAGCAGGAAGAAAGGACAGTCCCCAATGGCATTGCCCCCATGCGATGACATGGAGTCCTGTCCGCCGCTCAGCCGCCATGCCCGGGCGCGCCCGGAAATGACGGAGAGTGCAACCGTCACCTGGTGAAACATGCGATCCGTGCCGCGGCCATCGCCATGGAGATTGCCGGCACAGTCTTGACGAGGACCTGATGAAAATGACCCCCGCCATCCACCATCTGCTTGCCACGCGCTCCCATTCTGCCGCCTTCAAGGCCCTGGCCGTCGTCGCGGGCTCCGTGCTGCTGTGGCTTTCGGCCAAGGCGCAGGTGCCCTTCTGGCCGGTGCCCATGACCATGCAGACCCTGGCCGTTCTGGCGCTGGCCGGTGCCCTTGGGCGCAATCTGGGGCTGGCGGCGGTCATGCTCTATCTGGCCGAGGGCGCCTTTGGCCTGCCGGTCTTTGCCAATGCGCCGCAGGCCGGCTCCGGCCTTGCCTACATGGCCGGGCCCACGGGCGGCTATCTGGCCGGCTTCATGCTCGCCGCCGCCCTCGTTGGCGCCCTGGCCGATCGCGGCTGGACGAAGCAGCCGCTTGCCGCCCTTGCCGTCATGCTGGCCGGTGTGGCGGCCATCTACATCCCCGGCCTGCTGTGGCTGAGCCGGTTCACCGGCGGGCTGGAGGGGGCCATCCTGGCGGGCGCCGCCCCCTTCATCCTTGGCGATCTGCTCAAGGCCGCCATCGCCGCCCTGGGTCTTCCGGCCATCTTGCGGCTCCTTGGCCGCTAGGCTGCCGTGGCGGCGGGCAAGGGCGGGCGCATCCATGGCGTGAGTCTGTGCATCATCCGCTCTGGCGAGGTTTTGCTCATCAAGCGCGGCCATGCGCCCTTTGCCGGGTGCTGGAGCCTGCCCGGCGGCAAGATCGAGGCGGGCGAAAGCCCCCGCCGCGCCGCCTTGCGTGAACTGCATGAGGAGACCGGCCTGCGCGCCACCATCCGGCGCATTGTGCTGGTCATGGACATTCCCGCTCCTGCCGGGCAGGAGACTTTCCATCTGACGGTCTTTTGCGCCCGCTGGCTGAGCGGTATTGCGCGCGCTGCCTCCGATGCGGCGCAAGTTCGCTGGGCAACCCCCGATGAGGTGGAAGGCCTGCGCACGACGCCGCATCTGGCGCGCATCGTGCGCCGCGCCATGC
>JALSNA010000236.1 GCA_026987255.1 Hyphomicrobiales bacterium
GGCCTCCAGCGTGGTCAGGTCCACCACCCGGAACTCGTGCGGCAGCCAGCGCTGGTCGATGATCTGGACCTTGCCACTGTCATCATTGAACCAGATCGAGCGATAATGTGTGCCGTTGACTTTCATGACAGTGTCTCCCTTGCGATGAGCCGGGCAAGATCCAGCACCTGCCCCATTTGCCCCATGCGGGCGCGATTGACGACAATCTGGCGGCCGAACTCCAGCCCGCGCGCCTCGCAAGAGGCACGCATGTCGTCATCCTTGATGGTGTCATATTCGGCGATATGGGCCAGCCCCAGGGTGCGCCGGTGCATCTCCACGCCGCAAAATCCCAGCATGTCGCGCCAGATTGCGTCCAGCCTGTGTCCCAGCGCCTGTTCCGCCGCCAGCGGCTGGTTCTGATCCTCGTAAAGCTCCCTGCGATAGAGAATGCCGTTGCGCTCGCTGCGCCACAGGCGCGAGAACTCCGAGACGAATACCTCCCAGATTTCGGCGATGACATCGAGAATCCATTCCTGATAGTCCGTGCGCGCTCCGGGCTTTTCCGCATGTCCGGGCTGGGCATAATAGGCCATGAAGAAATTGGCCAGCAGCATGCCGGTATCGAAGCCCATGGGTCCATAAAGGGCAAATTCCGGATCGATGATCTTCGTCTCGTCATCGGTAACCATTACCGACCCGGTGTGCAAATCGCCATGCAGCAGGGTTTCGGCATTGTTGGCGAAGGCCGCCTTCAGATGCTGGGCCTCCACCTTCAGATCCACATCGGCGCGCAAACTGGCGACGATCCCGTCCAGCTGCGGCGAGGTATGATGGTTCATTTCGGCATCGAAATAGGGATCGGTGAAAACCAGCGTTTCGGTAATGTCGCACAGCTCCACGTTGCCGGCGAAAAGCGCCACGTCCGCCTTGCGCTTTGCCGTGTCCATGTGCAGATCGGAGCCGCGAAAGGCGGTGCGGGCGCAAAACAGGCCAAGGGCTTGCGCCAGGGTCTGATGCCTGCGGCCCTCCATGAGATACTTGCGCAAGATGACATGCGGTGTGAAGAATTGCATGGCGATGAGCGCCTGATCCTCATCGAAGTGATAGACCTCGGGCACCGATCCCGGATCGCGCCGGGCCTGGCGGATCAGGGCGTGATACTCGAAAAAGGCCCGCTTGAGCGGCAAGGGCCAGCTGTCTCCCACCAGCCGCACGTATGGCAGCGCCTGCTTGACGATGATGGTATCCCTTGGACCTTCGACGATGAACACCAGGTTGAGATTGCCATCGCCCACCTCGCGCGCCGACCAGTCCGCCGGCGCACCGCCAAGCCGCTGCGCAATGGCGCCGATGGATCCCAGTCGTGCAGGCAGGGTTTCCGTGGTCAAAGGCTCGTAGGCCTGACTGGTCGCGCTCATGAGACTACCCCTCTTTGTGCATGGATGGCCGCGCCATGGCGGACGCGCAGGATCTTGCGCCGCAATCATCCTGATAATTTCGGCATTTGTCAATCTGCATTGACTTTTGGCGGAAAATGCCCTTAGCTTTTCATCTGCGAACGGGAGGAGTGCGCGTGACCGGCAATGCCATCGACATCCGTGACCTGACCAAGGCTTTCGGCGCCAACCGGGTGCTGCGCGGCGTCAACCTGTCATTGCCGGCCGGCAAGGTCACCGTGCTGATGGGCGCCAATGGCGCGGGCAAGTCCACATTGGTAAAGGTTCTCTCCGGCGTTCACCGGCGCGATGGCGGTGAAATTCACCTTTTCGGCAAGCCCTATGACCCGGTCAGCCCTTCAGCCGCCATGGCGCAAGGTGTGGTCACGGTGCACCAGTCGATCAACGACGGCGTCATTCCCGATCTCGATGTGGCCGCCAATCTCATGCTGGACGAGCTGGCCCGCCCGGGCAGCGGATTCTTCTACAACCGCCGCAAGGTGCGCGCCCAGGCACGCGAAATCGCCGCCCGTATCGGTCTGGACGTGGACATCGCAAGGCCCGTCAGCGAGTTGCCCCTTGCAGAGCGCCAGCTGGTGGCCATCGCCCGCGCCATGGCCCACAAGCCGAAACTGCTCATCCTCGACGAGCCCACTTCTTCTCTTTCCGCCGCCGAGGCCCAAAGGCTCTTTGCCCTGGTGGAGCGGCTGCGCGATTCCGGCGTGGCCATTCTCTACATCTCGCACCGCATGTCCGACATCCGCCGCCTGGCGGACCGCATCATCTCCATGCGTGACGGCGTCATCGCCGGCGTTTTCGAGGAAACACCGCTCGACTACGAAGGCGCCGTCAACGCCATGCTCGGCCATGGTCTGACCAGTATCGAGCTGACCGTCCAGCCCGCAGGCAAGACGGTTCTGGAGCTGCGCGACATGCGCCTGAAGCCCGCCTCCCGGCCCTTTTCCCTTGCCTTGCGGGAGAACGAGATCACCGCGATCACCGGGCTGGTCGGAGCAGGCAAGACCCTGCTGGCCAATATCATCTTCGGGCTGGAGCGCCCCCATGCCGGACGCATGTATCTCGATGGCCGCCCCCATGAACCGGCCTCAGCCGGCCAGGCCGTGCAACGCGGCATATTCATGTGTCCCAAGGACCGCGCCAGCAACGCCGTCTTCGCCGATTTCGACATTACCCGCAACATCACCCTGCCTTTCGTCGGCCGCTATGCGCCCTTCGCCGCTTTCATCAACACCCGCCGCGAGCGCCAGAAGGCCAGACAGATGATCGAGACCCTCTCCATCGTCTGCCAGTCGGAACGCGACAACATCATGACCCTCTCCGGCGGCAACCAGCAAAAGGTCATGGTGGCCCGCTGGCTCAGCGAACCGCCCAGGGTGCTGGTGCTGGACGAGCCCTTTCAGGGCGTCGATATCAAGGCGCGCCGCGACATCGGCGAAAAGATCCGCGCCACGGCGCAGGCACGCGCCACCCTGGTTCTCGTTTCGGAAATGGACGAGGCGCTGGAGGTGGCCGACCGCATCATCGTCATGAGCGATCACACCATTGCCGGGGATCACGTCAATCACCAGCCGGATCTGGATCTCATTCTGGCCCAGGTGGCCGGCAATGCCGCCGCTCCGGCGGCTTGATACGCAAACCCTCAGGGGCAATCACGGGCAAACCACGAACCATGAACGACAAGAAGCAGCAAGACGCCACCGGCATCCCGGCCGCAGGGAGGGCAAAACCGGCCCTTTCCGGCATAGATTTCGCCATCCGCTATGGTTTTCTCATTCTCCTGGCCGGGCTGTTGATCTTCTTCTCCATGGCCACCAGCGGATTCGCCAGTCCGCGCAGCGCGGTGTTCATTTTCCAGTCGGTGGCCATCACCGGCATTCTCGCCCTTGGCGTGACCTTCACCCTGGTGGTGGACGGGTTCGACCTGTCCATCGGCTCCACCGCCACCTCGGCCCTCATGCTGTCGGCCTATGTGCTCGTGGTGTGGGAAATGAACGCCTACGTTGCCGTGGCCGCCTGTCTGGCGATGGGCGCCCTCATCGGCCTGGTCAACGGCCTGCTCATCGTCAAGACCAAGGTGCCCGACCTGCTCGCCACCCTGGGCATGATGTTCCTGCTGGTCGGGTTGCAGCGCATACCCACCCAGGGACGCTCCATCGCCACCGGCATGCATCTGCCTGACGGATCGGTGGCCAGGGGGACCTTTCCGCCGGAGTTCCTGGCCCTGGGCCGTCACCGGCTGGATTTCTTCATTCCCGATCTCATTCCCCTTTCCGTGGTCATCCTGGTGGTCATCGCCATCGCCGTGTGGCTGATCCTGGAGCGCACCCGCCATGGCCGGTTGATGTATGCCATAGGCTCCAACGAGCGCGCCGCCGCCCTGGCGGGGGTCAACGTGGCCAGATACAAGATCGTCGCCTACATGATTTCCGGCGTTCTGGCTTCCATCGGCGGCATTTTGCTGGCCGCCCGTCTGGGACGCGGCGACATTGCCTCGGGCAACAATCTGCTGCTTGATTCGGTGGCCGCGGCATTGATCGGTTTTGCCGTGCTGGGCGCCGCCAAGCCCAATGCCTTCGGCACCGCCATAGGAGCACTCTTCGTCGGCATTTTGCTACAGGGGCTGACCATGATGAATGCCCCGTATTACACCCAGGATTTCGTCAAGGGCGCGGTGCTCGTCGTCGCCCTTGTTTTCACTTTCGCGCTGACTGGGCGGCGCGGAAAGCAATAGGGAGGATACGCCATGAAACTCACACGCAGAACCTTGCTCAAACTGACCGGCGGCATGACAGCCGCGGCCGCCTTCGGCCCTTCGGCCTTTGCCGGCGGCATGCCTGCCCCCTTCGACAAGCCGGGCGTCAAGATCGCGCTTGTGCGCTACCTTTCGACGGGTGATTTCTTCCAGGCTTACCTGTCCGGCGTGGAAGCCCAGGCCAAGGCCTTGAAAGCCGATTTGCATGTTTTCGATTCCCGCCAGGATGCCGCCTTGCAGGCCGACATGATGGACCAGGCCATTGCCCTGGGCGTGAAGGGCATTGTCGTCCAGCATGGCCTGACCGAATCCATGCAGGCAGCCGTCAAGCGCGCTTTGGATGCCGGCATCAAGGTGGTGGCCTTCGATGTCAACGTGAAGAATCCCCAGGTGCCGCAAGTCGAGCAGTCCGACCGCGATCTGGCCCGCCTGGCCCTGGAGCAGGCCATCCGCGACAATGGCGAATCGTTCAAGGCCGGATATGTCTATGTGCCCGGCATCGCCCCGCTCGACCGCCGCGATGAAACCTGGCAGAAGTTCAAGAAGAAATATCCGGGCATCCAGGAAGTGGCCCAGTTCGGCACCCTGGACAATCCCATCGCCAATTCTGTTGCCAACCAGGCGCGTTCGGTGTTGCAGGCCCATCCGGATATCACTGTCATGTTCGCGCCCTATGACGAGTTCGCCAAGGGGGTGAAAATCGCCGTGGACGAAGCCGGTCTGAACAAGCAGATCAAGATCTATTCGGCCGATGTCTCCACCGCCGACATTTCCGCCATGCGCGAAAAGGACAGCGCCTGGGCGGCCACGGCAGCCACCAACCCGGCCGTTGTCGGCGAGGTCTCCGTGCGCGCCCTGGCCATGCTGCTGGCGGGCGAGGATCCGGGCCACAACGTGATCATTCCACCCACCCTGATCACCCGGAAATTCCTCAACGACAACGACATCAGGAACATGGAGGACCTGGCGAAGAAGATGCCGCAGTTCGCCCATGCCGATGTCGCCGTGCCCAAGTGGATGCCCCTGCCGCCGCGCGGCTGAAGCACCAATCCACATCCATGAACAGGTCAAATGGAGGCGGGGGGAAACTCCCGCCTCTTTCATCGAGGAGAAAAGATCATGCTGCACGGAATCGACCCGCGCGTTACCCCCCGGTTGATGGATGTGCTCATGCGCATGGGTCACGGTGATGAACTGGCCGTGGTGGATGCCAATTTCCCTGCCCATGCCCTTGCCGCCAGGACCACCGCCACCTCTCCGGTGGAGCTGCCCGGCCTGGATGCGCCGCAAGCAATCGCCCTGATCCTCCAGCTCATGCCACTGGATGCCTTCAGCGAGACCTGCTTTCTGCGCATGGAAATGGACGATGGGCCCGATGCCTCAGGGCCGGTTCACGAGCAGGCCCTGGCCGCCGCCTTGCCGCACATTCCGCAAGGCTCACAGGCAGGCTCCATCGCCCGGCAGGATTTCTATTCCCGTGCGCGGCGCGCCTTCGCCATCGTCCGCGTTTCGGAAGAGCGCCCCTATGGCTGTTTTCTGTTGCGCAAGGGAGTCATTCTGAAGGACTCCCGGAAAGCTTGAAAGCCATCTTGCCCGGCCGGTTATTCATCCTCCCGCTTAGGCTGGCGCTTTGGTTCCGGGATTCACGAAGGGGCTGTCACAGATGGAACGGTTTGCCGCAAGGATGGCCGAAGCACGTTTTGTGCAAACTTCGTTCATGGGTTCCTGACCTGCCATGGCGCGAGTTTGTCCAGCGCGACGATCTGCTCCGCGTCCAGACGCGGGCGCACCACGGCAAAATCCCCGCCGCGCACCAGCACTTCCGGAACCAGCGGCCGGGTGTTGTAGGTGCCCGATTGCACCGCCCCATAGGCCCCGGCTGTCATCACCGCGACGAGATCGCCGCGCGCCAGCGGCGGCAGCATGCGCGCCCGGGCCATGTAATCGCCCGTCTCGCACACCGGGCCCACCACGTCGGCCTGTGCCAGTGGCGCATCCGGGGCCGGTTCCTTCACCGGCCGGATATGGTGAAAGGCCTCGTAAAGGGTCGGCCGGATGAGATCGTTCATGCCCAGATCGGTGATGATGAAGGTGTGCCCCTCCTCGCGCTTGACATAGATCACCCGCCCCACCAGCACCCCGGCATTGCCCGCGATCAGCCGTCCCGGCTCAATGACATATTCCACATCCAAAGACCCCAGAACCCGCTCCACCATGGCCGCATATTCCTCCGGTGGCGGCGGGATGTCGTTGTCTCCGTGATAGGGCACGCCCAGCCCCCCGCCCAGATCCACGTGGCGGATGGCAATGCCGGCCTTGCGCAGATCCTCCACCAGCGCCGCCATGCGGCCAAAGGCGGCCTCGAAGGGCGCCAGGGTGGTGATCTGGCTGCCGATGTGCATGTCCACCCCGCGCACCGCGATCCCCGGCAGGGCAGCAGCTTCGGCATAGACCTGGCGTGCCCTGGCATAGCTTATGCCGAACTTGTCGGCCTTGCGCCCGGTGTTGATTTTTTCATGGGTGCCCGCGTCCACGTCGGGATTGACGCGGATGGAGACCGGGGCCGTCTTGCCCATCTCCTGCGCCACTTCGGAAAGGCGGTGCAACTCGGGAACCGATTCGACGTTGAAACAGCGGATGCCATGATCCAGGGCGGCGCGCATTTCCTCGTCCGTCTTGCCCACGCCGGAAAAGACGATGCGCCCGCCCGGCACCTCCAGCGCCTTTGCCCTGGCCAGCTCGCCACCGGAGACGATGTCCAGCCCCGCGCCCAGATCCGTCAGCAGCTTGAGCACCGCCTGGTTGGAATTGGCCTTCATGGCATAGCACACCAGATGCGGCCATTTGGAAAAGGCGGCATCGAAGACCTGAAAATGCCGCGTCAGGGTGGCCGCCGAATAGGCATAGAAAGGCGTGCCCACCTCATCGGCAATGCGCGCCAGCGAAACATCCTCGGCGTGCAGCACGCCATCCTTGTAATCGAAAAAATCCATGAATCCTCAAGGAAGCCTGCGCAAAGAACGCTATCTGGACTTGATCAGCGGATCGAGCACGATGTCCCGGTCAGGCGGCGATTGTGGCGCGCCCGGCGGCGGCTGAAGCGCCCCGCGCGCCCCGCAGGCGGCCAGCAGGCAGGCCAATCCCAGCACTATGACGATGCGGCGCACCATGACGTCAACTCCATATGTCCAAGACAGTGAACCTTGTAGGACATGGACATGAACTTGCCAAGTGCCGCACGCATTTCCCAAGCACACTGGCAACCGGTCACATTTGCGTGAACTTGCCGAAATCCGCTCCTCGATGCAATTTAAAGTTAGACCTGTTCTAAACTCTATGCTATTGGAACCTTGCCGTAACGGATTCAGCAACCGGGGGCAGGGATCCATGAAAAGGCAGGGCAGATGCATGAATTCGGACACGAAACCGGCGGTCTCACGCTCCGGAATGATACCTGGAGATGACCTTCTGGAAGAAAGGACGTTGCATTGCGCCCGAATCTTGCACGTGCCGTGCAAATTCATGGGTTCTGACCGCTGGAGACAAAACTCTCGAGCTTGCAAGAAGAGGAAAAAAGCATGAGGAAAATCACCACCATCGCCATCTTCACCGGCATGACCTTGTTCGCCACCGGCGCCATGGCTGCAGATGATGCAGTCAAGATGCGCAAGGAGGCCATGAAGGAAGCCAAGATGAACTTCAAGCCTCTTGTCGGCATGGTCAAGGGCAAGGTGCCTTTTGATCTGGCAACGGTGAAGAAGAACGCCGCTCAGATCGCCGCCGATCTGGAAAGGGCCCGCAAGCTCTTTCCCGAAGGCACGGGCGATGGAGAAGCCAAGGTGGAGACCCGCGCCAAGCCGGAAATCTGGCTCATGAAGGATGAGTTCCAGGCTGCCTTCGACAACGCCATCAAGCGCGCCAAGGCCCTGGCCGCCATCGACAGCGAGGCCGCCTTCAAGCCTGCCGTCATGGGCCTGGGCGGTGATGGCTGCAAGGCCTGCCACAAGAAGTTCCGCCTGCCCAAGAAGAAGAAGTAACCCCGCGAACGACCATGGAAAACGCCGCATTCCACCGGATGCGGCGTTTTTCGTCTCCCTTGCTTTTTGTCCGTCCATTGCTCCACAATGGCAGCCATGCACAGGCACATGACGAAACATCCCATCCTCTGGTCGCTGGTCTCGGCATTGCTGCTTTTCATGCTCATCACTGCCGGGCTTTATGCCAAACTCTCCGAGCCGCTGCCGCCATCGGCCCTGCCGAAAGGCCATGCGCCGGACATCGCCAATGGCAAGATCCTCTACACCGCCGGCGGCTGCATTTCGTGCCATCGCGGCATCGGCCCGGACGTGGACAAGCCCGCGGGAGGGCGCAAGCTGAAGGTGCCCGGAGACACCCTCATCCCGCCCAACATCACACCCGATCGGGACACCGGCATAGGCAATTGGACGCCCTTGCAGTTCCTCACCGCCATGAAGCGCGGCCTGGCCCCCGATGGCGCGCATTACATCCCGGCCTTTCCCTATACCTCCTATGCCTGGATGACGGCCTCCGACATTCTCGATCTCTTCGCCTACCTGCAGACCCTGCCCGCGGTGCGCAACAAGGTGGAGCGCAAGCCCTTCCGGCTGGGCCGCTTCGCCCTGGCCTTCTGGCAATGGCTGGCCTTGCCGCGCGGCGAATTCAGACCCGTGCCGGGCAAGTCCGCGCAATGGAACCGCGGCGCCTATCTGGTGCTCGGCCCCGGCCATTGCGGCGAATGCCACACTCCGCGCAACGCCATCATGCTGCTCAACCGTGCCCGCTGGCTGGCCGGTGGCCCCCATCCAGTGGAGAAAGGCTCCGTGCCCTCCCTGCGCGGTCTCATCCGCCGCAAGCGCTTCAAGGACGCCGAAGACATCTACAATGCCCTGAAATACGGCGAGGCCCTGGGCTATGAGGACATCAGTTCCGGCGGCATGGGCGAGGTTCAGGAAAACATCTCCAAACTCCCCGATGCCGACATCCGGGCCATCGCCACCTACCTGGCCAGCCTTGAATGATCCGCACATCCCGGATGCCCAGCAACACAACCGGCGCTCCATGATTCCCTGTTGATTGGACTTGCGCCGCCTGAGCGGCTATGTCACGGAGCATGATTCGCAAAGCCTATGAATGGATGATGCGTCTGGCCGCCCACCACAACGCCACCTGGGCGCTGGCCATCGTTGCCTTCATCGAAAGTTCGGTTTTTCCCTTGCCGCCCGATGCCCTGCTCATCCCCATGGGGCTGGCCCGCCGCGAGCGCATCTGGTGGTATGCCGCCCTGTGCACCCTTGCATCGGTTGCAGGCGGCATGCTGGGTTATGTCATCGGCTATTTTCTCTTCGACACCATCGGCCAGGCCATTCTCGATTTCTATGGCATGGGAGAAAAGTTCCACACCTTCACCCGCTGGTATAACGAAAACGGCGCCGCCATCGTGCTGTTTGCCGGCATAACCCCCTTTCCCTACAAGGTCATCACCATAGCCAGCGGCGTCACGGGACTGAACTTCGCCATCTTCATGGCCGCCTCCGCCGTTGCCCGGGGCCTGCGCTTTTTCCTTCTCGCCGGCCTGCTTTACTGGTTCGGCCCGGCGGCCAGAAACATCCTGGAAAAATATCTCGGCTGGATCACTCTCGCCCTGGGGATTTTGCTGGTTGGCGGTTTCATCGCCATTCGCTATCTTGTCTGAAATGGAGACTGCCATGCTGAAGGACATCCTTTCCAACCGCCCCCTGACCGCCACCCTCATGGTGCTGGCCATAGGCGTCGTCTCCATCTGCTCGGCGCTGGTTTTCGAGCATGTTCTGGGCTTTACTCCCTGCGAGCTGTGCTATTTGCAGCGCAAGCCATGGTATTTCATCATTTCCTTCACCCTTCTGCTGGCGCTCTTCGGCTCCAAGGGCCAGGTGCGCATCGTCAAATGGGGCCTGATTCTGGCCGGTATCGTCCTGCTGGGCGAGGCCGCCCTGGCCTTCTGGCATGCCGGGATCGAGTGGAAGTGGTGGCCCGGGCCTTCTTCGTGCACCGGCGCGGTCAACATGACCGGTGCCCTGCCGGACTTGAGCAAACGCGTCGTTCTGTGCGACGAGGCGGCCGTGCGCTTCCTTGGCCTGTCCTTTGCCGGCTGGAACGCCATTGTCTCGCTCATTACCGCGGCCATCGCCTTCTGGGGCGCGGCCGGCAAAAAGGGCTGACGAATCCACCTCCGCGCCATTGGCAACGCCCTTGCAAGACCTCCCGGCAAAGACGTCTGGCGGGGCAAGCCGTGTCATTTTGAAACAATCCAGCCGGATTGGATCCCCCGCTCCGCCGGACTTCACAAGCCCGTGGAGCAAAGAGGGTCATGGATCATCTGCCCAATCCGGCGGCGCGCGATGCCGCCATCAAGCGTTATCCCTATGCCCTGAGCGACACAGCCTTCGCCACCCTCGGCGCCCTGGCGGATTTTCTCGTCATCATCGCCGCCTCCGTGCTCTCCAGCGCCGCCTATCACTGGGCCTTCTATGGCAGCTATGGCCTGCTCTACGATTATCTGACCACCGGCCTGCTGGCGGCGCTGATCTACGTGCCCTTGCAGATCATGCGCAAGAGCTATCTGGTCAACACCCTGCTGACCGAGGGCCGCCGCGTCGAGACCATGTTCTATGGCTGGAACTATGTCTTTCTCGCCCTGCTCATCATCGGCTTTCTGACCAAGGAAACCGCCATCTATTCGCGCGGCGCCATGGCCTTTTTCTACATCACCGGCTTTGCCGCCCTGCTGCCTGTCCGCGAGGCTTTTCATCATCTGGCGCGCAACGGTTTCCGTAAAGGGCTGTTGCTCGGCAAGCCTGCCATGCTGCTCGGCAGTCCCGCCGGTCTGAAAAAGTTTCATGACCGTTACAATCCGAACGAGTTCGGGTTGCGTATCGTGGATGAAATTGTCATAACAAGACACGGCGGCCTATCCAGAGGCGCAGCAAGGATAGATCATCAGCTCAAGGCCTGTGCGCGCCGCGCCCGCGCCCTCGGCGTGGAGGACATCTTCATCCTCTCCTCCTGGTCCCATGGCGAGTTCATCCGCAAGGCACTGGAGCGCTTCCTGGAAATTCCCGTCTCCGTTCATCTGGGCCCCGATGAGGTTCTGGATCACTTCCGCGACGCGCGGCTGCAAAGGCTGGGCCCCATCACCTCCCTGGAGCTGGCCCGCCCGCCCCTGTCCGTCTGGGCCCGGCTGGCCAAGCGCACCCTCGACATCACCGGGGCCGGCATCGGACTTGTCGTGACCTCGCCCATCTTGCTCTTTGCCGCCATCGCCATCAAGCTGGACAGCCCCGGCCCCGTCTTTTTCATGCAGACCCGCCGCGGCTTCAACCACGAGCCCTTCCGTATCTTCAAGTTCCGCACCATGCACGTGCTGGAAGAGAATGCGGCAGTCCGCCAGGCCACCCGTGACGATCCGCGCATCACCCGCGTCGGCCGCCTCCTGCGCCGTTGGAGCATAGACGAGCTGCCACAATTGCTCAATGTGCTGAAGGGCGACATGTCGCTCGTCGGCCCACGGCCTCACGCCATGAATCACGACACCATTTTCGAGAAGAAGGTGCGCCTTTATGCCCGCCGCCACAATGTCCTGCCCGGCATCACCGGCTGGGCCCAGGTCAATGGCTACAGGGGCGAAACGGATACCGATGAAAAGATCATCAAACGGGTGGAATACGATCTGGAATATATCGACAGATGGTCCATCTGGTTCGATCTCTACATCATCGCCCTGACCATCTTCTCCCCCCGCACCTGGCGCAATGCCTATTAGG
>JALSNA010000237.1 GCA_026987255.1 Hyphomicrobiales bacterium
ATGTTCTCGACGATCTTCTCGGTGCCCGGCGAGAGGATGGAGGTCTCGATCTCGCCCGGCGAGATGGCGTTGACCCGCACCCCGTGAGGGCCGAAGTCATGGGCCATTTCGCGCGTCAGGGAGGCCAGGGCCGCCTTGGAGGTGGCATAGGCCGAGCCGGCGAAGGGATGCACGCGCGAGCCGGCGATGGAGGTGACATTGACCACCGTGCCGCGCGCCGCCTTGAGCTCTTCCAGCAGGCCGCGCGCCAGCATGATGGGGGCAAAGAAGTTCACCTGAAAGACCGTCTGCCAGTCGGGGATGGCGGTGCTCAGCGAATCCATGCGCCTGCCGCCGGGCAGCTTGGGCGAGATGGCGGCGTTGTTGATCAGCGCATTGAGCCGCCCGCCCTGATCGGCCAGGCGCTCCTTCATGATGGCGATGGCCCGCTCGGTGCTTTCAGGATCGGCCAGGTCCACCTGGATGTGATCCTCCTCGCCCATTTCCCACGGACAATCCTCCGGGAAGGGCTGGCGCGAGCAGGTGATCACCCGCCAGCCGGCGGAGGAAAAGCGCTTGACCGTGGCATGGCCGATGCCGCGCGAGGCCCCGGTCAGCACCAGGGTCTTGCGCTGATCGCCTGAAGCAGGCGCCGCGCGGGCCGATTGATGCGCTTGCGCGCCATGCACGGGGCATTTGTCTTCGCCGCTCATCTGGGCATCTCCTTCACGGATAAAGCAGTTTGCGTGTCCAGCCCGATGTGGGATCCTCGCGCAAGAATACCAGCCTCTCGTGCAGGCGAAAAGGCCGCTCGTGCCAGAATTCCATCTGCAGGGGAACGACGCGGTTGCCGCGCCAGTAATCGGGGCGCGGCACCGGCCCGACGTTGAACTTCGCGGCATATCTGGCCACCGCCTTTTCCAGCGCAAAGCGGCTCTCCAGCTGGCGCGACTGCCGGGAGGCCCAGGCGCCGATGCGCGAGCCGCGCGGGCGGGAGGCGAAATAGGCATCCGATTCGGCATCGGCCACCGGCTCCACCAGGCCGCGGATGCGCACCTGGCGGTGCAGATCGCGCCACCAGAAATTGAGTGCCGCCTTGCCGGAGGCGGTCAGCTGCCTGCCCTTGGCGCTTTCCATGTTGGTATAGAAGACGAAGCCCTTTTCGTCATAGTCCTTGAGCAGCACCATGCGGGCATCGGGCATGCCGTCTTCATCCACGGTGGCCAGGCACATGGCCTCCGGATATTCGGCTTCCGTTTCCCTGGCATCGGCGAACCACTTGCCGAACAGGGCGAAGGGATCGGCCGCCCGGGCAAAATCCCTTTCGGCCGTCAGGTGCTTGATCTTGTCGAATTGACCGCTCATGGCGAATGCTCTTCCTGCCTTGTCCTTGCCGGGTCACGAAAGGCCGCGTGCGCGCCCTGGCAAACAATCCCCCCTGCGGGCGGCAAATGCAAGGGCTTGTTATTGGCCGCGCCGTGGGGCAAAAGAAAAACAGCCTGAAACACGAAAACGACGGGATGATCTCATCATGGCGCAGAACGGATTCCTGGCCGGCAAGCGCGGCCTCATCATGGGTGTTGCCAACAACCGCTCCATCGCCTGGGGCATCGCCAGGGCCTGCGCGGAGCAAGGCGCCAGGCTGGCCTTCAGCTACCAGGGCGAGGCCTTGCGCAAGCGTGTTGCGCCGCTGGCGGATGAGATTGGCGTGGAGCATCTGATCGCCTGCGATGTCACCGATGAAGGCTCCCTGGGCAACCTGTTCGCCACCCTGGAGAAGGATTGGGGCGGGCTGGATTTCGTCGTCCACGCCATCGCCTTTTCCGACAAGGAGGAGCTCAAGGGCCGCTATGTGGAAACCACGGCGGACAATTTCGCCATGACCATGAACATCTCGGTCTATTCCTTCACCGCCGTGGCCCGCCATGCGGAAAGGCTGATGGCGGACGGCGGGGCCATGCTCACCCTGTCCTATTACGGGGCGGAAAAATGGGTGCCCCATTACAATGTCATGGGCGTGGCCAAGGCCGCCCTGGAGGCCTCGGTGCGCTACCTGGCCGCCGATCTGGGGCCGGGCGGCATCCGCGTCAACGCCATCTCGGCCGGGCCCATCCGCACCCTGGCGGCGGCCGGCATCCGCGATTTCCGCCTCATGCTGGACTGGAACGAGGCCAACGCCCCCTTGCGCAAGAACGTCACCATCGATGAGGTGGGGGGCGCGGCCGCCTTCCTGCTCTCCGATCTGGCCGCCGGGGTGAGCGGCGAGATCATGCATGTGGATGCCGGATACAACGTCATCGGCATGAAGGCGCTGGACGAGGGCTGATGCCGCCGCCTGACGCAAACTGCTATTTCATTCGCCATGGCGAGACGGACTGGAATGCCGCGCGCCGCGTGCAGGGGCACGTGGAAACGGACCTCAACGCCAGGGGCCATGCCCAGGCCGGGGCCATCGCCCGGCGGCTGCGCGAACTGGAGCCGGACATCGGGCGTTTTGCCATCTACGCCAGTCCCATGCGCCGGGTGCGCCAGACCCTGGCCCATATCCTTTCTGCCTATGGCCTGGATGAAACGGCGGTCATCTTCGACGAGCGCCTGCGCGAGCGCGATTTCGGCCGATACGAGGGCATGGTCTGGGACGATCTGATCAAGGCCGGGGTCAACCCCTGGGAGCGCCCGCGCGACTATTACTATTGGCGGCCCGAGGGCGGCGAAAGCTATGACGACGTGCGCCGGCGGGTGGCCGGGTTTGCCGGGCACATGCAAAACCCGGCGATCATCGTCTCCCACGGCGGCATCCACCGGGTGCTGCGCGGCATCATGCTCGATCTGCCGCCGCAGGAGGTGGCTGTCCTGCGGGTGCCGCAGGATGCCTTCTGCCGCCTGGAGCCGGGCAAGATCACCTGGTTCCCGGCCGCCGCCCCGTCCTGAACAGCCCCCTGCTCTTTGTCTTCAGCGGAAGGCCTGGATGCCGGTCTGGGCGCGGCCGAGGATCAGGGCGTGCATGTCCTGGGTGCCCTCGTAGGTGTTGACCGCTTCCAGATTGACCATGTGGCGCATGACGGGGAACTCGTCCGAG
>JALSNA010000238.1 GCA_026987255.1 Hyphomicrobiales bacterium
CCGAAGGGGCTGGCGGCCAGCCGCAGGAGAAATGCATTGGCATTTGCTATTGCACATTTTTTCCCGATCTCCTGTTGCTGGCCGCCAGACTGGCGCCACGTTTTTGTTGAGTCCAGACCCTACGACAAACTCGCCAAGACCTTCCTCGCCGCTATCTGCATCGTCGCCATTGTCATATGGTGGCTCAATTGAGTCCGGACCCTAAAGCCCCCCTTGCGCCTTCATCTGGCGGATGACGTTGCCTTCCGGCATTTCGGCGCCGGCCTGGATTTGCCGGTGGCGCTCGAACAGGCGCGGCAGTTGCACGGCGATGGAATAGGGCCGCGCCCGGGCGGCGATGCGCTCAGGGTCATATCTGCCCGCCTTGATGTCCGCCCACAATTGCGCAAAGCCCTCCGCCATGACCTGCGCCGTCTTCTCCCGGTCATCCTCGCAGCGCTCGCGCAAGAAGCCGCTCACGCCCTCTTCCATCAGCGGCGCGTATTCGGGCAGATCGATCTGGAATTGCGGCAGCCGGATCACCCCCAGCGGGCGGCCCGAGGCCAGCACCTCCATCATGAAGCACGGCAGGCCCTCGAAATAGGAGGTCAGGATGCCCGCATGCACATTGCGCAGGATGCGCGCCACCCCGGCGCGATCCTGAAAACCATGGCGGATGGTAATGTCCCGGATGGCCTCGAACTGGGCAAAGCGCTGCGTCGAGCTTTTGCCGATATAGTGGAACTCCACCGCGCCATCCAGCATCTCTTTCAGCTTCGCCAGCACCGAGAACATCAAGGGCGGATCCTTGAAGGCATCGAAGCGCCCGGCAAAGACGATCTTGAACCTGTCATCGGTCGTGTCGAAGGCGGAAGGGGCAAAGACATCCGTATCCACCGAGACGCTCATGAACTCCAGCTTGTGCGCCAGACGCGGATATTTTTTCGCCATCTGCTCCACCCGCGCCGGGGTCACGCAGATGGCCCGCGCGCACAGATGCATGGCCATGGCCTCGCCGGCCTCGTAGATGCCCCAGTGGCGCGAGATCAGGCTGTCCATCTTCTCGCCCTTTTGCCCCTCGCCGTGAATCTGCTGCAACAGCGGCACGCCCGCCAGCCGCGGGATGAGCGAGAACTCGAAGCGCTGCACATCGGCCGAGACCGGCCCGATGCCCGCCAGCTTGCGGATGGCGCGGATGTGGCGCAGCATGGCGAGCAGAAAGCGGAAGGTGAGCGAGGAGCGGATGGATGTGGCCGCCTCGTGCATCTGCTCTTCCGGGTAGTGCAGCACCGGCAGGAAATCGAACTTGCGCCCTTCCGCCTCCATCCGCAGGGGCCGGCCCGGCTCAAGATCGCCGCGCCCGTCCACGCCGACCAGGCAGACGGAGAAATCCTCCGGATGGCGCGCCAGCAGCAGCCGCACGTGGGTCTCGATGCCGCCCACCTTGCCGCCGCGCGGATCGATGGGGTGAATGACCATCAGCCGGTGTTTCATTCATGACCTCCCATGGCCGCGCGGCCCGTCATCTGCTCATAGGCCACCTTGGCAAAGACGATGGCCGAGCGCGCATAGCGCCCCGCCAGACGGCGCGGATTGCCCGCCAGCCGCCAGGCCCATTCCAGGCCCGCCGATTGCACCCAGCGCGGCGCGCGCCTTTGCGCCCCGGCAATGAAATCCACCGCCGCGCCGGTGCACAGAAAGCCGCAGGGCACACCTGCTTCCACCGCGCGGGCGGCGAACAATTCCTGCTTGGGCGCGCCCAGGGCGACGAAACACAACCTGGCCCCGGATTTGCGAATGTCCTCGATGAGCAATCCGGCCGCCGCCCCGTAAGGAGAAAAGCCGAATGGCGGCGACCAGCGCCCGGCGATCTTCAGTCCCGGGGCCAGCTCGCGCAGCCGCGCCGTGGCGGCAAAGATCACCTCCTGGGTGGAGCCGACGAAGGCCACCGGCAGCTCCAGGGCGGCGGCCACCTGGCACAGGGGCACGATCATGTCCGCCCCGGTGGTGCGCGACACCTTCATGCCCTGCCGCCGCGCCAGCCAGACCACCGGCCAGCCATCGGCGGTGACATGGCGCGCCCGCCCATAGGCGGCGCGAAAATCGGCCATCTGGCGGCGCTTGACCAGGTGATCGAGATTGAGGGTGAAAACCGCGAAACTCTCCGCCCGCGCGGCATCCTGGGCAATGGCCGCCAGGGCCTCGTCCATGTTGGCCAGCGTGATGCGCTGTCCGTCGATCATCATCATCTGTCCCCCTTTGGCGCACTTCCGGTGCAAACGGATTCATTCCGCCAAACCAGGGCAAGACCCATGCCAACCCCGCGAACGAGCGCACAAAAAAGGCCCGTGCCCCCGCCCAACCGTCTTGCTCACAATCTTGGGCGGTTGGGCGGGGGCGCGGGCCGGCGCGACGCACCTCCGTGCAAAAAAAAGGCCCGTG
>JALSNA010000239.1 GCA_026987255.1 Hyphomicrobiales bacterium
GCCGTGGAGGCCATCAATGCCACCTTGCGCGCCAAGGGCTATTGCGCCCCCCAGACCCTGAGCTTCGATCCCGATGCCGGGCTCATGTTGCAGGAGTTTCTCGCCGGCGAGGTCTTCGGCCGATGCTACGAGAAAGGCAACATGCAGGCCCCCCTGCGGGCCGCCGTGGAGCTGCTCGCCGAAATGGCGCGGCGCAATTGGCCAGCTCGGGTGACCTTGCCCGATGGCTCCGTCCATGTCCTGCGCGCCTATGACCAGGCGGCCATGGAAATCGAGGTGCGCCTGCTCACCGGCTGGTTCTGGCCCCATTTCACCGGCGCACCCATCCCTGCCGCCGCGCTGGCGGATTATCTGCGCATCTGGCGCGATCTTCTGCCCCATGCGCGCCGCTCCCCTCCGGTCTGGGTATTGCGCGACTTTCACTCCCCAAATCTCATCTGGCGGCCCGCCGAAGAGGGCTTTGCGCGCATAGGCCTGGTGGATGTCCAGGATACCGTCATGGGGCCTGCGGCCTATGACCTGGCCTCGCTGCTGCAGGATGCGCGCTTTCCCATCCCGGAAAAGATGGAAAGCGCCATGCTGGAGCACTACATCGGCCTGCGCCGTGAACGTGAAAGGGATTTCGATGCGCGCCAATTCGAGCTGGACTATCTCCTCATGGGCACGCAGCGCGCCTGCAAGGTGCTGGGCATTTTCACCCGCCTCAACGACCGCGACGGCAAGCCCGCCTACCTGTCCAGGATTCCCCATGTGGCGGACTATTTGCGGCGCAACCTGACCGATCCGCGCCTGTCCGCCCTGGCGCAATGGTTCGCCCGCCACCTGCCGCGGGTCATGGAGCCGGGCGGGCTGAAGGAGCTTGTGCCATGAGGATCGCCCGCGCCATGCTTCTTGCCGCCGGTTTCGGCAAGCGCATGCGGCCGCTGACGCTGCACCGGCCCAAGCCGCTCATCGAGGTGGCGGGGCGGCCCTTGATCGATTACGCTTATGATCTCGTGCGCGCATATGGAGCCGAAACCGTCGTCGTCAACGGCCATTGGCTGGCCGGTCAGATCAGGGACTGGGCAAAGACGAAAACCCCGCCGCCGGTGGTGAAGTTCTCGGATGAAAGCGATGCAATCCTGGAGACCGGCGGGGGGCTGAAGAAGGCCCTGCCGATGCTCGGCGAAGAGGCTTTCTTCGTGCTCAATTCCGATTGCATCGTGCTCGATGGGCAGACCCCGGCGCTGAGCCGGCTGGCCACCGCCTGGGACGATGCGCGCATGGATTGCCTGGTGCTCACCGTCCCCCTGGGGCGCGCCCGCGGATATGCGGGAACGGGGGATTTCGTCATCGATGCGAAAGGCAAGGTGCGCCGCTGCACGGGCGGAGAACCGGGAGAAATCTTCACCGGCGTCTATGTCGTGCATCCGCGCCTGTTCGCCCATGCGCCCGATGGCGCCTTTTCCATGAACGTGCTTTTCGATGTCGCCATGGCGCAAGGGCGCATGTATGCCCTGTCCCATGATGGCCTGTGGCTGCACGTGGGCACTCCCTTGTCCATAGCGCCTGCCGAGGCGGCCCTGACAGACTGGATGCATTCAGGCAGAATCAGCCCATGAGCTATTCCACCGCCCGCGGCCGGCCGCGGCTCTATACCATTCCGCCGGATGTGGACTTTCTCCCCGCCATGGCGCGCGCCATGCTGGATGGGCATTTGCCATGCCCGCGCCAGCAGCGGCCAGCGCCGGAGAGCCTGGCGGACTGGCGCATCTTCCTGCCCTCCCGGCGCGCCGCCCGTGGCCTGGCCGCCGCCCTGCTGGAGGCCGCCCCGGCGCAAAGCCAGATTCTGGCGCGCATCACGCCGCTGGGCGATCCCTCCGAGGATGAGCTGGCGCTCACCGAAGAGGCCGGCCTTGAGGCCCTGCAGACACTGCCGCCGCCCATCCATCCGCTCACCCGCCGCTTTGTTCTCGCCCGCCTGGTGAGGGACTGGGCCGGAAAGGATCGCGCCACCCGGCTGTCCGCCATCATCCGCGCCCATCCCGGCGAGGCCATGAAGATGGCCCGCTCCCTGGGCGAGCTGATCGACAGCTTCGAGAACGAGCAGATCGATTTCTCCGCCATCGAAACCCTGCTCGATGCCGAACAGCCCGAACACCGCCTGGCGGCCCGCCAGCTTCTGCGCGCCATCCGCGATGGCTATCCCGAGGAGCTGGCCAAGCTGGGCCTCATGGGCGCGGCGGCGCGGCGCGCCGCCCTGATTCGCCTGCAGGCGCAAAACTTCAGGGCCAATCCGCCATCCGCCCCGGTGATCGCCGCAGGCTCCACCGGCTCCATGCCGGCCACCGCCCATCTGCTCGCCACCATTGCCCGCCTGCCGCAAGGCTGCGTCATTCTTCCCGGTCTGGACCGGGAGATGGACGATGCCGCATGGCAGGCCCTGGAGCCTTCCCATCCGCAATACGGCCTCAAGGCTTTGCTGGAGCACATGGGGGCGGACCGCCACGAGGTGGAGGATCTGCCCGCCATCTCGCGCCCCGCCCATGGCCCGGCCCGCACCCGGTTGCTCTCCCTGGCGCTGCGCCCGGCCGCGGTCACCGGCGACTGGCATGGCGTTCTGGCAACCTGCGGGGCCTCGCACCTGAAAGAGGGGGCAGAAGGGCTGAACCTGATCAGCGCCGCCGATCAGCGCCAGGAGGCCGCCTGCATCGCCCTGATCATGCGCGATGCCCTGCGCCAGCCGCGGCGCACCGCCACCTTGATCACGCCGGACCGGGAGCTGGCCCGCCAGGTGCGCGCCGAGCTGGCCCGCTGGAATCTGGATGTCAACGATTCCGCCGGATTGCCGCTTTCGGCCACCCCGCCGGGGGCCTTCGTGCGCCTGCTGGCCGAGGCCGCCCTGGAGAGGTTTGCCCCGCAGATGCTGGCCGCCGTCCTGGCCCATCCCCTGGCCTGTTTCGGGTTTTCGCGGCGCGACTTTTCGGCCCGCGCCCAGGTTCTGGAGGCTGCCGTGTTGCGCCAGGTGGATGTCTTCGCCGGCATCGATACGCTGCCCGCCATCGTCCGCCGCCGCCGCAAGGAAGCCATGGAGGCTCCCTGGCGCGAACACCGCGCCACCCGCGCCGTGCATGATCACTGGGACATGATCGAGGAGACGGCTGCCGTCGTGAGCCGCGCCCTGTCGCCTCTTCAGGAGGCCTTTGCCGCCCGCGATGGCGTCCCCCTGGAGGAGCTGGTGCGCCGGCATCTTGGCACGGCCGAGGCCATCGCCACGCCCGAAGAAGGCGCAAGCGGCCTGTGGCGGGGCCAGGCCGGAGAGGCCCTGGCCGCCCTGTGCGCCGATCTGCTGGACAACGCCGCCGCCGCGCCGCCCTTCGAGCCGGCCGGATACGCCGCCTTCCTTGCCGGCGAGATGGCCGCCCGCCCGGTGCGGCCGCCCCAGGCCACCCACCCGCGCCTGTCCATCCTCGGCCTGCTGGAGGCGCGCCTGGTTGGCGCGGACGTGACCATTCTGGGCGGCCTCAATGAGGGGGTGTGGCCCCAGGTGGCCGAGAACAGCCCGTGGCTGAACCGCCCCGATTGCGAAAAACTGCGCCTGCCCGTGCCGGAGCGCCGCATCGGCCTGTCCGCCCATGATTTCGCCCAGGCCGCCGCCCGCCGCGAGGTCTGGCTGACCCTGTCGGAAAAGACCGGCCAGCAACCGGCCGAGCCATCGCGCTGGATCTTGCGCCTTCAGGCCCTGCTCAAGGCTGCCGGGGCCGGGGACAGCCCCATGGAAGCGGGCGCGAAATGGCGCGCCTGGGCCGGCGCCCTGAACCAGCCGGAAAGGATGCGCGGCCCCGTTGCGCCCCCTGCGCCATGTCCGCCGGTGGGCCTGCGCCCGCGCAGCTTTTCCGTCTCGCGCATCGCCACGCTCATGCACGAGCCCTATGCCGTCTTTGCCCGCGACATCCTGCGTCTCGATCCCATGCCGCCGCTCACCGCCCGGGTGACGCCGCGCGAAAAGGGGCTGATCATCCATGCCGCCCTGGAGGCCTATGCCCGCGCCCATCCCGCAGCCCTGCCGCGCGATGCCCAGGCGGCCATCATGGAAAGCCTGAAAACCGCCCTTGCGGATGTTCTGGGCGAGGATGCGCGCGGCGCCTTCTGGCTGGCGCAGTTTGCCCGCATGGCCGCCTGGCTGGCCGCGCAGGAGCGCATCTGGCGCAAGGATGCGCGCTTCATACGGGCCGAAAGAAGCGCCCGCATGGAGCTTTCCATCGGGGGTGAAGCCTTTGTCCTGACCGCCCGCGCCGACCGCATCGATGAGCTCGCCGATGGCCGCTGCCGCCTGATGGACTACAAGACCGGCGTCCTGCCCGCCGTCAGGGCGGACAGCAAGTCCTATTCTCCGCAGCTCGATCTGGAGGCGGCCATGCTGGCGCGCGGCCTGTTCGAGGACACCCCCAAGGCCGAGGTGGCCGAACTGCTCTATGTGCGCCTCTCCGGCGGCGATCCGGCCGGGGAAATCCGCGCCCTGAACACTCCGCCGCCGCCACGGCGCGCCAAGGATGCGCTGGCCGGCGCGCGGGCCCTGCTGGCCCAGTATATGGACCCTGCCCAGCCCTATCTGCCGCTGGATCATGGCGCGCGCGAGCGCCTGCCCCATGACTTTGATCACCTCTCGCGCTGGCGTGAATGGACGCAAGGGCTGGCGGGACGAACCGGGGAGGACAAGACATGAGCGCCAGCCGGTCCGAAGCCATCAAGGCGCGCGCCGCGCAACGGCAGAACGAGGTCTCCGATCCGAAGGTCTCCGCCTGGGTCAGCGCCCATGCCGGATCGGGCAAGACCCATCTGCTGGTCAACCGCATCATCCGCCTCATGCTGGCCGGAGCCGCGCCGGAGCGCATCCTGTGCCTGACCTACACCCGCGCCGCCGCCGCGGAGATGAAACAGCGCCTGTTCAAGACCCTGTCGGGCTGGATCACTCTCGATGACGAGGCCCTGCGCCATGCCATCCGCGCAATGACCAATGGCGAAATCCGCCTGCAAGGGGATGAGCTGGCGCGCGCCCGCAGCCTCTTTGCGCGCGCCCTGGAGACCCCCGGCGGCCTGAAGGCCCAGACCATCCATGCCTTCTGCGAGCGTCTCTTGCAGGCCTTTCCCGTCGAGGCCGGCATGACGCCGGGGTTCGAGGTGCTCGACGAGGCCGCCTCCGCCACCCTGCTGGCCGAGGCCCGCGCCAGGGTCCTTTCGGGCATGAGCGCGCAAGATGACGCCTCGCGGCGCAAGATGGCGGACGATCTGGCCATCATCACCGCCCATGTCAGCGAACAGGGCTTCGACGAGCTGCTCACCAGGGTCATCGGACATCGCCTTTTGCTGCGCCGCCTGGCGCAGGAGCCGCAAAGGCGCGCCTTTCTCTTCAGCCGCCTGCGCAAGCTGCTCGGTCTTTCCGAAGAGCAGGATCCTTCCACGATCATGGAAGAGTGGTTCGCCTCCCTGGATCGCGATTTCCTGCGCCGGGCGGCAAAAATCCTGCAAGCCTCCGACAAGACGACCAATCGCGATCAGGGCGCCCGCCTGCAGCGCATGCTGGAGGCCGCGAGGCCTCTGGAGGCCCATGAGGCGGCCCGTGAGTTCTTTCTCAAGAAGGATGGCGATCCCAAATCCGACGCCAAACTCCTGACCAGGCTGCTCGCCAGGGACAATCCGCAGCTGGCCCGCGATCTTTTCGACGCCAGGGATGAGTTCGTCCTGTTCATGGATTACCTCAAATCGGCGCGCCTCTATCAGGCCAACAAGGCCCTGCTGAACATCGGGCTGGCGGTCATCGGCGAATACGACAGGGCCAAGGCGCGCGCGGGCCTGTGCGACTATGACGATCTCATCGACGCCACCTTGCGGCTGCTCTCCGATGACAACATCTCCGCCGCCTGGGTGCGCTACCGGCTCGATGGCGGGCTCGACCACGTGCTGGTGGACGAGGCCCAGGACACCGCCCCCGAACAATGGGAAATCATCGCCGCCCTGACCGAGGAGTTTCATGCCGGGGAGGGTATCGAACACCTGATGGAGCGCACCATCTTCGCCGTTGGTGACTACAAGCAGTCCATCTATTCCTTCCAGGGAGCGCAGCCCGATTCCTTCATCATCATGCGCGATTATTTCGCTCACCGGGCGCAAGAGGCCGGCAGGATCATGCGCGATCTGCAGATGAACACCTCTTTTCGCTCCGTGCCGCCGGTGCTGCGCGCCGTGGACATGGTCTTTGGCTCAGGCGATGTGGATTTCGGCCAGCAGCAGGGCAAGATGCCGCCCCATGAGCCGGTGCGCAGCGGCGATGGCGGCCTGGTGGAGCTGTGGCCCCTGGAGGAGCCGCCGCACAGACCGGCGCGCAAAAATCCATGGCAGGCCCCCGGCAAGCTGGATTTCATCGAAAAGCCGCGTCTGCGTCTGGCGCGGCGCATCGCGGCCACCATTCGCCGCTGGCTGGATGATGGCGAGATTCTGGTGTCCGAAAACCGCCCCATCCGCCCAGGCGACATTCTCATTCTGCTGCGCACCCGCAGCGATTTCATGGATGCCATCATCGCCGCCCTCAAGCAGCGCAATATCAAGGTGGCCGGGGCCGACCGGCTGAAGGTCACCGGCCACATCGCCGTGCAGGACATGATGGCCCTGGGGCGATTCCTTTTGCTGCCCGATGACGACCTGTCCCTGGCCTGCGTGCTGAAAAGCCCCCTGTGCGCCCGCGATGACGGCGAGCCCTTCGACGATGACGATCTGCTTGCCTTGCGCACATCCTCCGCTCCCGGCCGCTCCCTGTGGCGGCAATTGTGCGACTGGCCCGCCGCCTCACGGGCCGCGCAGGCCTTGCGCGAATGGCGCGACATGGCCGGGTTCGTGCCTCCATATGAGCTTTTCGCCCATATTCTCGGCCGCCATGGGCGGCGCGCCGCCTTCATCTCGCGGCTCGGACAGGAGGCCGAGGAGCCGCTCGATGCCTTCCTCGACCTGGCGCGGGCCTTCGAGCGCGAACATGCGCCTTCCCTGACCGGGTTTCTGGAATACCTGGAAATCTCCGAACCTGAAATCAAGCGCGACATGGAGGAGGGCCACGGCGAGGTGCGGGTCATGACCGTGCATGGCGCCAAGGGCCTGCAGGCCAATGTCGTCTTTCTTCCCGACACCTGCTCCATCCCCGATGCCAGGAAACTGGACTACATCATCGTGCCGCCCAGCGGGGAGGAGGGAGAGGAAACGCCGCTGTGGACCTTCAACCAGAGCGAACGCAGCCAGACGGCCCAGCGCATGGTGGACTGGACGGTGCAAAGGAACCGTCAGGAATATTACCGCCTGCTCTATGTGGCCATGACCCGCGCCCGCGACCGGCTCTACATCGGCGGCGTGGGCGATCCGGACAAGCTCAAGCCGGAAAGCTGGTATGGGCGCATCGCCAGCCATCTGCAAAGGCCCGAATACGCCGTCAAGGGCCCCGATGGGCGGGTGTGCTGCTGGCGGCTGCAAGAACCGCAGCGCGCCAGGCCGCAAGACAAGGCTGAAATAGCGAAAACGCCCCCCCCACCTCTGCCCGCCTGGGCGCGCGAAATGCCCAGGGCCGAGCCCGCCCCCGGCCAATGGCTGGCCCCCTCCAGGCTGGGCCGGGAAGAGGAGCAGGAAACCCCACCGGCATCGGCAGCCCTTTCGCCGCTCGGCGCGAGAGAGGAAAAGCGCTTCCGGCGCGGTCTCATGATCCACAAGCTGTTGCAGTTCCTGCCCGCTATCGCACCGGGCGAGCGGCGAAAAACCGCTATTGGCTGGTTGAGCGCCCCGGCCCAGGGCTTCACCGCCGAGGAGGCGGAACAGCTCTTTGCGGAAGCCGCCGCCATCCTGGACGATCCGGGCCTGGCGCCCCTCTTCGGCCCCGGCAGCCGCGCCGAAGCCCCCTTCGCCGCCAGACTCACCGATGCTTCGGGAGCGGAGTTTCTCGTCTCCGGCCAGATCGACCGGCTGGTGGTGGGCGAGAATGAAATCATCGTCGCCGATTACAAGACCTCCCGCCCCGCACCGGCCAGCATCGAGGATGTCCCGCAAGAATACATCCGCCAGCTGTCCACTTATCGCCTGGCCATGCAGAGCCTGTGGCCGGGCCGGCCGGTGCGCGCCGTGCTCATATGGACCGCCACCCCCTCCTGGATGGAGATCACCCCCGAAGATCTGTAAAATCTCAAGAGTCACCCCCCTTTGCACACCCGGACAAAAAAAGAGGCCCGCGCCCCCTCCCGGACGCCTCACCTATCCTCTGGGCGGCCGGGCGGGGGAGCGGGCCGGCGCGACGCGCCTCAGCGCACAAAGAAAGGCCCGCGCCCCCTCCCAACTGCCTTGCGTATCATCTGGGCGGTTGGGAGGGGGCGTGGGCCGGCGCGACGCACTTCCGTGCAAAAAAAAGGCCCGTGTCCCCTCCCAACTGCCTCGCGCATTATCTTGGGCGGTTGGGAGGGGGCGCGGGCCGGCGCGATGCACTTCCGTGCAAAAAAGCAGGCGTGGGCCGGCGCGACGCACCTCCGTGCAAAAAAAAAGGCCCACTCCCCCTCCCAACTGCCTTGCGTATCATCTGGGCGGTTGGGAGGGGGCGTGGGCCGGAGCGATGCACTTCCGTGCAAAAATGCCCTAGCGCGCGTGCGCAAGCCCCTTTTGCGCACCCGGACAAAAAAGCCAAAATCTCCATTTGCCATCATTCCCAGACGAACATCTCGCCGAGAAAGGCCTCCTGCCCGCGGCCTATGGCGGCGATGGCGGCAATCATGCGCCCGCCGCGCTCCAGCGTCCTGTCGGCCAGCTCCACCAGCAGGGGATTTGGAGTTGCAAAAGGGGCCACGGTGCGCAAGGTGTGCGCCAGCTCCATTTCGTCGCACTGTGGCTCGAGAGCGCAGCGGACGATGAAGGCCGCCGCCGGAGAGCGCGAAATGCCCGCCCAGCAATGGATCACCAGGGGGCCGGAGCCATCCGCCCGCCAGGCATGAGCGAAATCCACCAGGGCGCGAACGTCATCCTCCGATGCCGGGATGAAGCCCGCCTTGGGCCGCGCCAGATCGTGAAAGGACAGTTTCAGCCGCCGCTCCGCGGGGATGTCCAGATCAGGGTGAGGCATCTGGGGCGACAGCAGACCGCACACATGGGCACCGCGGTGCTTATCCAGCACCTTGCCCAGATCCTCCAGCGGCGTGATGATCAGCATGTCCGGTTCTCCATGGCGGCCATGATGGACTCAAGGCGGCGCCCTTGTCCTTGAGCAATATCATATGGAGGTCTTGAAAAAACGCTTGCGCGTCCATCCTCCCCCTCCCAACCACCCCGATCATGGGACGCCACGGGCAGTCGGCAGGGGGTGAGGTTGATTTTCGGACAGTTGACAGAGATATCCATATGACGAAAAAAGCCGCCCCGGGTTTCCCCGGAACGGCTGTTTTCGTGGTCTGGGACGAACTGGCCTTAGAAGCCCATTCCGCCCATTCCGCCCATGCCACCCATGTCCGGCGCGGCCGGAGCGGCGGTTTCCTTCTTGGGCTTCTCGGCGATCATCGCCTCGGTGGTGACCATCAGGCCCGCCACGGAGGAGGAATCCTCAAGAGCAGTGCGCACCACCTTGGTCGGGTCGATGATGCCCATCTTGATCATGTCGCCATACTCGTCGGCCTGGGCATTGTAGCCGAAGTTGGCGGACTTGCTCTCCAGCACCTTGCCGACCACGATGGCGCCCTCGACACCGGCGTTCGTGGCGATCTGGCGGATGGGAGCTTCCAGGGCCTTGGCAATGATGTCGATGCCGGCCTGGATGTCCTCGTTCTCGCCCTTGAGCTTGGCGACGGAGGCCTTGGCGCGCAGCAGCGCCACGCCACCGCCGGGCACGATGCCCTCCTCGACCGCCGCGCGGGTGGCGTTGAGCGCATCATCCACGCGGTCCTTGCGCTCCTTGACCTCCACCTCGGTGGCGCCGCCCACCTTGATGACGGCCACGCCGCCGGCCAGCTTGGCCAGACGCTCCTGGAGCTTCTCGCGGTCGTAATCGGAGGTGGTGTCCTCGATCTGCTTCTTGATCTGCTTGACGCGTGCCTCGATGTCGGCCTTGTCGCCGGCGCCATCGATGATGGTGGTGTTGTCCTTGTCCACCACCACGCGCTTGGCGGTGCCCAGCATGTCAAGGGTGACCGACTCCAGCTTGATGCCCAGATCCTCGGAGATCACCTGGCCGCCGGTGAGGATGGCGATATCCTCCAGCATGGCCTTGCGCCGGTCGCCGAAGCCGGGAGCCTTGACGGCCACCACCTTCAGGCCGCCGCGCAGGCGGTTGACCACCAGGGTGGCCAGGGCCTCGCCCTCGACATCCTCGGCGACGATCAGCAGCGGGCGCGAGGACTGCACGACAGCCTCCAGCAGCGGCAGGATGGGCTGCAAGCCGGAAAGCTTCTTGTCGTAGATCAGCACATAGGGGTCTTCCAGCTCGGCGATCATCTTGTCCGGGTTGGTGATGAAGTAGGGCGACAGATAGCCGCGGTCGAACTGCATGCCCTCGACCACGTCCAGCTCGGTCTCCAGGCCCTTGTTCTCCTCCACGGTGATCACGCCCTCGTTGCCCACCTTCTGCATGGCCTCGGCGATGAGCTCGCCGATCTCGCGCTCGCCATTGGCCGAAATGGTGCCCACCTGGGCCACCTCCTCGGAGGTCTTGACCTTCTTGGAGAGCTTCTCGAGGCTCTCCACCGCCGCGCCCACCGCCTGGGTGATGCCGCGGCGCAGGTCCATCGGGTTCATCCCGGCGGCCACCAGCTTCATGCCCTCATGGGCGATGGCCTGGGCCAGCACGGTGGCGGTGGTGGTGCCATCACCGGCCACGTCGTTGGTGCGCGATGCCACCTCGCGCACCAGCTGCGCGCCCATGTTCTCCAGCTTGTCCTCAAGCTCGATTTCCTTGGCCACGGTGACGCCGTCCTTGGTGGTGCGCGGCGCGCCGAAGGCCTTGTCGATGACCACGTTGCGGCCCTTGGGGCCGAGCGTGACCTTCACCGCATTGGCCAGGACGTCCACGCCGCGCAGCATGGCGTCGCGGGCCTCAAAGCCGAATTTCACTTCCTTGGCAGACATGTCTTACCTCTTCGTATTGATGAATTGCCTGTTGTTGATGCCGCGGGAGGCGGGCTTATTCGATGATGCCCAGGATGTCCGATTCCTTCATGATGAGCAGCTCTTCGCCGTCCAGCGTCACCTCGGAGCCGGACCACTTGCCAAAGAGCACCTTGTCGCCCACCTTCACATCCAGCGGCACGAGCTTGCCGGTTTCGTCCCGCGCGCCGGGGCCGGTGGCCAGGATCTCGCCCTGCTGGGGCTTTTCCTTGGCGGTATCGGGGATGATGATGCCGCCCGCCGTCTTGTTCTCCTCCTCGATGCGGCGCACGAGAACGCGATCATGCAAGGGACGAAATGTCATGCCTTTATCTCCTCAAACTGTGTTCAACCCTCCGCGCCCAGGCGCGGATTGCCGTGCAATGGAACGGGCCGGACATCCGGCCACGCATTGTTAGCACTCTCCGAAGGCGAGTGCCAACGGCTGGGCAGGAAATAGGCACACCCGCGCCCCCGGTCAAGAGCCGGTGGGCAAAATTTTTTGCTTTTCGTTAGGGCGTAGACCCATAAACCACGCACCGCCGGGGCGGCCGGGCAGGAGCAGTGTCATTGCACCACGCTGAACGGCAGCGAAAAGGTGGACGTCTGACCCTTGATCAGATCGTGCACCGGCACCACCAGCGCATAGTCCCCGGCCGGGGCTCCGGTGAGGGTAATGCTCAGGGTAATGAAGAACTCGTGGAACCTGCGCCGCGATGTGAGCCGGAACTTGCCGAAGCCCTTCTTGTCCACCACCACCGTGCCGTTTTTCTTCTTCACCATCAGGTCGGTGACCATCTGGATGGTGAAGATGCCCTTCTTCACCTCCTTCATGCCGAACCCCT
>JALSNA010000240.1 GCA_026987255.1 Hyphomicrobiales bacterium
GCCAGCATGCAGGTTGATGGAGCGAACAGGGGCGCGCCGGACAGCCCGCCGTCTTCCCTGGCGTGGACGGAGCGCAAGGTTTCGGGCCGCGCCGTCGTGGTGTTGGAAACGATCAGCCCGGCCGCCTTGCCCGCGATGCAGGCGGCAACGATCCGCGCAAGATCGTCCTTGTCCAGATCCGGGGCGATCTTGACCAGCACCGGCGGCGTGCGTCCGGCCTTGTCCAGCGCCTCCATGACGCCGCCCAGCAGCCGCTCGAGGTCCGCGGCCCCCTGCAGATCGCGCAACCCCGGCGTATTGGGCGAGGAGATGTTGATGGTCAGATAATCGGCCAGATGGGCAAAGCAGCGCGCCCCGTGGGCATAGTCGCCGATCCTGTCCAGGGATGTCTTGTTGGCCCCGATGTTGACGCCGATGATGCCCTGACCGCCCGCTTCCCGGTAACGGCGCAAGCGCGCATGGGCCGCTGCCTGCCCGGCATTGTTGAAGCCCATGCGGTTGATGATCGCACCATCGGGGCGCAGGCGGAACAGGCGCGGGCGCCGGTTGCCCGGCTGCGCCAGAGGTGTCAGGGTGCCCACCTCCACATGGCCGAAGCCGAAGGCCAGCAGGGCCTGAAAGGCGCGCGCGTCCTTGTCGAATCCGGCCGCCATGCCCAGGGGATTGGCAAAGGCCAGCCCCAGGACGGAGGTGCGCAAGCCGGCATCCTCCACCCGCTCAAGACGCGGGAAAAACCCGTGCTCCAGCGCCATGAGCGCCAGCTCGTGGGAGGTCTCCGGCGGCAGCGCGCGGGTGAGAAATGCGGTGGCCATGCGTGTCAGGGTCATGGCCCGCTCATACCATGATTGCCCGGCAAGCGGAACCGCCACGGCCCGGCCCCGCCCCCTGGCAAGCCAAAGGCGCCTCATCTGGCCCTTTACGGCGCGCCGGGGACTTTGCCAAAGTGAGCCAGGAATCGAGCCGTGGAGAACCCGCATGACCAAAGCACCCAACGATCTGTCCGCCTTCTGGATGCCCTTTACCGCCAACCGGCAGTTCAAGTCCGCCCCGCGCATGCTGGTGGATGCCGAAGGCATGTATTACACCGCCGCCGATGGCCGCCGCATTCTCGATGCCACCGCCGGTCTGTGGTGTGTCAACGCCGGGCACAAGCGCAGGAAAATCGTCTCCGCCATCAAGGAGGCCGCCGAAGGACTCGATTATGCCCCCACCTTCCAGATGGGCCATCCGAAGGCCTTCGAGCTGGCCAGCCGGGTGGCCGAACTGCTGCCGGAGGGCTTCTCGCAGGTCTTTTTCACCAATTCCGGCTCCGAATCGGTGGAGACGGCCCTGAAGATCGCCATCGCCTGGCACCGCGCCAATGGCGAGCCGGGGCGCTATCGCCTCATTGGCCGCGAGAAGGGCTATCACGGGGTGAACTTCGGCGGCATTTCCGTCGGCGGCCTGGGCGCCAACCGCAAGGCCTTCGGCCCTCTGCTCACCGGCGTGGATCATCTGCCCCACACCCTGGATCTGGCCCGCAACGCCTTCTCGCGCGGCCTGCCGCAACATGGCGCGGAGCTGGCCGATGCGCTGGAGGATATCGTCACCTTGCACGATCCGTCCACCATCGCGGCGCTCATCGTCGAGCCCATGGCCGGTTCCGCCGGGGTCATCCTGCCGCCGGTGGGCTACCTTGAGCGGCTGCGCGAAATCTGTGACAAATACGGCATCTTGCTCATTTTCGATGAGGTCATCACCGGCTTTGGCCGTCTCGGCGCGCCCTTCGCCGCCCAGCGCTTCGCGGTGACGCCGGACATCATCACCATGGCCAAGGGCCTGACCAGCGGCACCGTGCCCATGGGCGCGGTGGGGGTGAAATCCTTTATCCACGATGCCTTCATGAACGGCCCGGAGCACATGATCGAGCTGTTCCACGGCTACACCTATTCCGGCCATCCGCTGGCCGCCGCCGCCGGGCTGGCCACCCTGGATGTCTACCGCGACGAGGAGCTGCTCACCCGCGCCGCCAGGCTGGAAAAGACCTGGGAGGAGGCCATCCATGCCCTGCGCGGCCTGCCCCATGTCATCGACATCCGCAACATCGGCCTGGTGGGGGCCATCGAGCTTGAGCCCATGGCGGATGCGCCCACGAAACGCGCCTTTTCCGCCTTCCTGAAGGCCTTCGAGGAAGGTCTGCTGATTCGCACCACCGGCGACATCATCGCCCTGTCGCCGCCGCTCATCATCAACGAGGGGCAGATCGGCGAAATCTTTGACATCCTGACCCGGGTGCTCAAGGGGCTGGAGTGAAACGTCAATCCAGAAGCTGCAGCTTTGCCGCCTGCACGCCGCGCCCGCCCGGGGCGTCGCGGGTGATGAAGCTGATGCGCATGCCCGAATCGAGCGAGACCATGCCGGCGCGGTTGACCGCCGAGACATGGACGAAAACATCCCTGCCCCCGTCATCGGGGGTGATGAAGCCATAGCCGCGCGTCAGGTTGAAGAATTTCACCGTGCCGGTGCGCCGTGGGGTGTCCGTGGTCATGGGTGCGCCAGTCTTGCCCGTCATGCATTTGTCATTCCATAGCCCATGCGATAGGTTCGCACAATCGGGCCGGGCGGTTCCCGGCGCCAGGGAGGAAGAAACCATGCGGGTATCGCCAAAAAATCTTGCGCGTTCATCCTCACCCGCTGCCAACCATCCAGGGTCAGGACTCATAAAGAGGGATGGCAGATGCAGGATTCAGACAAAATCCCGGTGTCTTTTCGTCCGCAGGCAATACCTGAAGGTATTGTCGAGGGCGAAAGGACGCTGATATGCAGCATGAATCCTGCAGTAGCCGTGCAAATTTATGAGTCCTGACCCTAGGTCATGGGACACCACGGGTGGTTGGCAGCGGGTGAGGATGGTCTTTGAGACAGTTGGTGGAGATGCCCATGCGATTTCGCGCCATCGTGGGGTTTTCGTGCATGCTGCTGGGCCTGGCCGCACCATTGGCCACCGGCCCGGCAGCCAGGGCCGCGCCGGTGACAGTGCGCACATCCTATGTCCATTTTCCC
>JALSNA010000241.1 GCA_026987255.1 Hyphomicrobiales bacterium
AAATTCATTCCTGTTGCCGCCATCATACCAAGCTTTGGCGCGCGGGAAAAGCATCCTGCCGCCGTTAACAACTTTTTATCGCCTTGAGATGTAATCTGCCCTCATTGGGAGAAACAGGCATGCGCACTTTCGGCATCAAAAGGAAATGCGGCGGCACCTCCATGCTCGCCGACTATTCGGAGCACATGGGAGCGGCCTTCATGCGCCGCAAGACCGCCATGGCCCTGCGCGCCGCCAAGGTGGAGGCCGAGATCGCCTCGCGCACCAAGTCCGAGTTCATCGCCAACATGAGCCATGAGCTGCGCACCCCGCTCAACGCCATCATCGGCTTTTCCGACATGCTGCGCACCATGGACAACCTGCCGCAGGACAAGATTCATCAGTATTCCGGCCACATCAAGGAGGCCGCCGAACACCTGCTGAGTCTTATCAATTCCATTCTCGATGCCTCCAAGGTGCAGGCCGGCAAACTGGTCATCGACCCGGCGGAAGTGGACATCGAGGAGCTCATCGAGGGCTGCCAGATGATCATCCTGCCCAAGGCGCGCGAAAAGCGCCTGCGGGTAGAGTGGCAGCCCCCCGGAAATATCCCCATCGTGACCGCCGACATGATGCGCATCAAGCAGGTGCTCATCAACATCCTGTCCAACGCGGTGAAGTTCACCCCCGAGGGCGGCCGCATCACCATCGCGGCCAGATGGCTGAAGGAAGAAGACGCCGTGGAAGTTTCCATCCAGGATACCGGCCCGGGCATGACCGCCGAGGAGGCCGATGTCGCCATGCGCCCCTTCGGCCAGGTCAACAGCGCCCTGAACAGGAAGAACGAGGGCACCGGCCTGGGGCTTCCCCTGTCGGCGGCGCTCATCCAGTTGCACAAGGGCTCCTTCCGTATCGACAGCGAAAAGGGCAAGGGGACGCGCGTGACCTTCACCCTGCCCGTCCACGGACCGGACAAGGCACACATCGAACATTGACTGCAGACAAAAAACAGGGAAATGACCCTTCCCATCAGCGGGGCAACAATAGGCCATGACAGAATATGCAATCGCTACCAGTGCAGCAGACATGCACAAGGGTGAAGAAAACGCGTTCACTCCCGGGCTTCAGCGCATCGGACGCATCGTTGCCGTCACCGGCGGGCGCGCCGTCATCATGCTGGACACCGCCGATGCCTCCGGCCAGGAGCCCGAATCGCCGGAAATCGGCACCCTGCTGAAGGTGGAAACCGAAGAGACCATCGCCCTGGCCCTGGTGTCGGGCCTGTCCACCCCCATGCCCGAGGCGGACAATGACCAGGGCGGCGATGTGCGCATCGTCGAGGTGGAGTTCATCGGCGAGCTGGCCAAGGACGAAAACGGCCAGCCCAGGAGCTTCCGGCGCGGCGTGTCGCAATATCCCGGTCTCGGTGGCATCGTCTGCCTGGCGACCCGCAAGGAGCTGCAGATGGCCTATGCCTGCGATGCCGCCAGCTCCATCAAGGTGGGCACCATTCATCAGGACAAGTCCATCCCCGCCATGGTCAAGCTCGACGACATGCTGGGCAAGCATTTCGCCATCCTGGGCACCACCGGCACCGGCAAGTCGTGCTCCGTGGCGCTCATCCTGCGCCGCATCCTGGAGAAAAATCCCAACGCCCACATCCTCTTGCTGGACGTGCATCGCGAATATGCCGCCGCCTTCAGCGACCTGGCCGAGGTCATCTCGCCAGAAAGCCTGAATCTGCCCTTCTGGCTGCTCAATTTCGAGGAAATATGTGAAGTCCTGGTCGGCAAGCACTCGCAAAGCGAAGTGGACACCGAGATCCTGCGCGATCTCATCCCCCAGGCCAAGGCGCGCTACAAGAACGCCACCCGCAAGGGACAGTCGGCCCTGCTCAAGGCGCGCGAGAACGTCGATGCCCAGAACATCGGTGTCGACACCCCCCTGCCCTATCGCGCCTCCGATCTCTTCGGTCTGCTGGACGAATATATCGGCAAGCTCGACATGAAGGGCAATCTCGCCCCCTTCAAGCGCATCAAGGCCAAGCTGGACGCCGTCACCCGCGATCCGCGCTATGCTTTCATGTTCGGCTCGCTCACCGTCCACGATTCCATGGCCGAGGTTCTGGGCAGACTGTTCCGCATTCCGGTCAACGGACGGCCCATCACCATCCTGGAGCTTGGCGGCCTGCCCTCGGAGGTCATCAACGTGGTGGTCTCGGTGCTGGCCCGCCTGGCCTTCGATTTCGGCCTTTACAGCTCCGGCCAGGTGCCCATCACCTTCGTCTGCGAGGAGGCCCACCGCTACGTGCCCTTCGACCCCAACGCCGGTTTCGAGCCCACCAAGCGCGCCATTTCCAGAATCGCCAAGGAGGGCCGCAAGTATGGCGTTTCCCTGTGCATCATCACCCAGCGCCCGGCGGAGCTCGATCCCACCATCCTGTCACAGTGCAACACCATCTTCTCCCTGCGCCTGACCAACGAGCGCGACCAGGAAATCCTCAAGGCCGGCATTTCCGATTCGGCCGCCTCCCTGATGGACTTCATGCCCACCATGGGCGTGGGCGAGGCGGTGACCTTCGGCGAGGGCGTCTCCCTGCCCACCCGCATCAAGTTCGACCTGCTGCCCCCTGAGCACCTGCCCAAGTCTTCCACCGCCCTGTTCTCGGTCAACTGGCGCAACGACATCACCGAACCCAATTTCCTCAAGCATATCGTGGCCCGCTGGCGGCACCAGAACCTTGGCCCCGACGGCATGGAGGCGGATATCCCTGCCGGCATGGACATGAGCCAGGAAGGCCAGATGCAGCAAGATTTCGCTCAGCCCATGATGGCAGGGCAACCGCAAGGGATTGCGCAGCCCGCGGCGCAAATGTCCACACATCCCGCGCCACAGCAGCCGCAGGGCGCCCACCCCGCGCCACAGCCGCAGGCCGCGCCCCACCAGGTGCCCCGGGAAGTCATGGATCCGGCCGTCGCCGAGCTTCTGGCCAAGAACACCGCCGGGCAGACCACCGCGCCCCACCCCACCACACCGCACCCCGCGCC
>JALSNA010000242.1 GCA_026987255.1 Hyphomicrobiales bacterium
CCCCCGCAGGTGCCAAGGGCGCACGCCATGGGGACGGATGCGGGCAGCTCCCTTGCCGAAGGTGCAGAAAGGTTTTCCAGCCTGTAGAGCAGGCTGGAAAACCTCTCCTGGCTGCCTTGGGCAATCAAATGATGCGCCCATGCCCGCTTGCTGCTTTCAGTGCTTCTTGATCCATTGGCCAAGAGAAGCGCCAATGGCGATTTTTCGCCATCTGGAATCTTGAAAAAACGCTTGCGCCTCCATCCTCACCCCCTGCCAGCCATTGATCGTCAAGCAAGAAGAAGGCATCCAAAGGTCATGCGGGGCCGGCTTCTTCCAGCCCCCGAAGCTGCCTTTTGATCCTTGTCCAGGGCCATTCAGGGGCGCGTTCATGTCAAAACCACCGCTTCTGGGTTCCTTGCATGAGTTTTTTGGCGAAACCTGAGCGTCTCTGGCAGGAAGAATCGGCCCTGTCTCTTCCTGAATCAAAAAGTTCAAATTTTTCATGCATTTGCGGGAGTAAAGCCAAAATGGGAAAAAATGGCTGCGGCGGGATGGGGCTTTGCGCTGCGCCATTTCGGAATTTTCCTGGCCCTTTTTTGCCGCCGCCTTTGGCGATTTTGCCCAATGAGTCAATGGATTGTTGGCGTCAAGCCCTGCGGGGGCAAAATTTTGCCCGGATTTTCCTGAGCGACTGCGGTTGCCATGACCGCCACAAAGTGGTTACTTTTCTCCTGCGCCTTGGCCTTCCTTGGAGTTCAAGGCTCAACAGCAAGCAGACTTTTCAAGCTGAATGCATCCTGCGGATGTGGCAAGAAGGCGGATGCCTGCTTGAAAGTCTCAAAGCGTCTCCGGGTCTGCGACAGGCGCCTTCAAGGGGAAGGGGCAAGACACAATGACGGACCGGCAGGGCGCGGCAAGCCGCTGACATGACCGGGGCAGGATGCCTCGCGGCGCATATGCGCCTCTTTGGGCGATTGGCGCTTGCGGTCGTGCGGGGTTTTGCAACGGCGGCCATGAGGGCCGTTCCGTTGGGATAAATGAAAAAGCATGGGGGCACTATGCATGCGTATATTTGGCGAAAGCCGCAAACGTCTGCTGAATGCGGGGCGCATGGCGTCTTTTGCGGCGGCGGATCATTGACGCGGGCAGAGCAAGGCGGTGATGAGGGGTGCGCCGGTTGTGGCTGGCGTGACATTGGCACCCGCCTGCACTGAATGAAAATCGATTTCACCGCAATGGTGGGCGCGAATCCGCGTTCCGCCAGCGGGAGGGGTCTGTCCTGGACAAAAAAGATATTTCGGGAAAAGAGCGGCATGGACGAGACAACGATTGTGGACGGCGAGACGGGGCAAAAGTGGCAAAAGGTGCGCAAGCGGCTGCGCGCCAGTCTGGGGGCGGATCTGTTCAACAGCTGGTTCGGGCGCATGGAGCTGGACCGCAACGGCGGTGATCATCTGGTCATTTCGGTGCCCACACGCTTCCTCAAGAACTGGATTGAAACCCATTACCGCGACATGCTCTACCGCACCTGTTGCGAGGAGTTCGACGGGCTTCAGCAGGTGCATCTGCAGGTGCGCTCCGCCGCCCGCCCCAAGGCGCCCGGCAACAAGGCCGGACGGCACGAGGAGCCATCGCGACAGGCGGCCGGTGTCCATCATCACGGCATGGCGCAAGGCTCGCCGCTCGATCCGGCCCTGACCTTTGACAGCTTCGTCACCGGCCCGTCCAACGCCCTGGCCCATGCCGCCGCCCGGCGGGTGGCCGAGACCCCTTCGGGCGCGCCGGTGAGCATCAATCCGCTGTTCATCCATTCGGCCGCCGGGCTGGGCAAGACCCATCTGCTCAACGCCCTGGCCTGGCACATCCGCAAGCATGCTCCGGCGCGGCGCATTCTCTATATCTCGGCCGAGCGCTTCATGTATCACTTCCTCTCGGCGCTGAAATCGCGCGACATGCTGGCCTTCAAGGACCATTTCCAGTCCATCGACGTTCTGCTCATCGACGATTTCCAGTTCCTGCAGGGCAAGACCATGCAGCAGGAGTTCTGTCACACCTTCAATTCCCTGGTGGACGCCAAGCGCCAGGTGGTCATCGCCGCCGATGTGCCGCCGCGCCAGCTGGACAAGATCGACGAGCGCATGCGCTCGCGCCTGGTGGGCGGCCTGGTGGTGGACATCGACCAGCCCGATCACGGCCTGCGCCGCGCCATCTTGCGCCACAAGCTGGAGCAGGCCAGGCGCAAGGATCCCTCCTTGATGATCGGCGAGGAGATCATCGACTATATCGCCGGAGCCATCAGCGGCGGCGGGCGCGAGCTGGAAGGGGCGCTCAACCGCGTCATCGCCACCTGCCAGCTCATCGGCGGCGGCGCGGTGAGCCTCGACATGGCGGCGCGCGCCCTGCGCGATCTGGCCCGCCCGGCGGACAGCCAGCCGGTGCGCATCGACGATATCCTGAAGGTCGTCGGCCGCCATTACAATGTCGCCAAGGCCGACATTCTCTCGCCGCGCCGGGCCCGCTCCATCGTCATCCCGCGCCAGATCGGCATGTATCTGGCCAAGAAGCTCACGCCGCGCTCGTTGCCCGAGATCGGCCGCCGCTTCGGCGGGCGCGACCACTCCACGGTGCTGCACGCGGTGCGCAAGATCGACCGGGAATTGCAAAAGGACGAAAAGCTGCAAAGGGAAATCGCCCTGCTCACCCGCATTATCGAGCAAAGGTGATCCACCGGCTATCCACAGCTTTTCCTTGACATGTCCATGCATCCCGTGCCCGGAAAGATGGAAGATGTTGGCAATCTGTGCCCTGCCCGGTGCACATCTTGTCCACAAGGTTTTCCACCGGTTATGCCAACGTGGAGCGAGGCGGCATGATCCAGCTTTCCTACCAGTTCGATGAACAGACCTTCATCGATGCCAACCACGGCATGTGGTGGCGCAGGCGCAAGGGCCCGCGCAGCCGCTATCTGGGGCTGGCCTTCCTCGCCGCCCTGCCGGTGGCGCTGTGGCTGTCGGTAAGCGGGG
>JALSNA010000243.1 GCA_026987255.1 Hyphomicrobiales bacterium
GGCAAGGGCAACGTGAAGGAGGTCACCGTCTGGTGCTCCAACGACTATCTCGGCATGGGCCAGCATCCCAAGGTGCTTGCCGCCATGCACGAGGCGGTGGACGACGTGGGCGCAGGCGCCGGCGGCACGCGCAACATCGCCGGCACCTCGTGGTATCACGTGGAGCTGGAAAAGGAGCTCGCCGATCTGCACGGCAAGGAGGCCGCCTTGCTGTTCAACTCCGGCTACATGGCCAACCAGGCCACCCTCGCCACCCTCGCCAGGCTGCTGCCCGGCCTCATCACCATCTCCGATTCTCTCAACCACGCATCCATGATCGAGGGCATCAGGCACGGGCGCGGCGACAAGGCCATTTTCAAGCACAACGACATGGCCGATCTGGAAGCCAAGCTCAAGGCCGTGGACATTGACCGGCCCAAGGTCATCGCCTTCGAATCGGTCTATTCCATGGATGGCGACATCGCCCCCATGCACGAGATCTGCGATCTGGCGGACAGATACAACGCCATGACCTATCTCGACGAGGTCCACGCCGTGGGCATGTATGGCGACCATGGCGGCGGCGTCGCCGAGCGTGACGGCGTTCTGGACCGCATCGACATCATCGAGGGCACCCTGGCCAAGGCCTTCGGCATCATGGGCGGATATATCGCCGCCGATGCCGATATCTGCGACGCCATCCGCTCCTATGCCGCCGGTTTCATCTTCACCACCTCGCTGTCGCCGGTGCTGGCCGCCGGAGCCCTGGCCTCGGTGCGCCATCTCAAGCAGTCCGGCGAGGAGCGCCGCCTGCAGCAGGAGCACGCGGAACTGCTGCGCCAGAAACTGCTGGCGCGCAACCTGCCCGTGGTGGTGGAAAACAGCCATATCGTGCCGGTCATGGTCGGCGATGCCGTCAAGTGCAAGCAGCTCACCGATGCCCTCATGGACGAATACGATATCTACGTCCAGCCCATCAACTACCCCACCGTGCCGCGCGGCACCGAACGCATCCGCCTCACCCCCGGCCCCCTCCATGGCCCGGCCGAAATCGACGCCATGACCGAGGCCCTCGATGCCCTCTGGACCAAACTGAACCTGCCCCGCACCACCCCCCTCGCCGCCGAATAAATGCCGGGATGCCGGGGGCATGGCCGATTCCTCAACAGACGGTTTTGGCGCATGGCCATGACAACGGTCGTCTGCTCACGCCCGCGCCCGGAAATGACGCCTGAGCAATGCCGGGGGCATGGCCGATTCCTCAACAGACGGTTTTGGCACCCTCATCCCCCGTCATTGCCGGGCGCAGACCCGGCAATCCATGCGGCCCATCAGCCCGCCAAGGCAGAGCGGCGCGACAGGATGCCTGCCTGCCTTGGCCTTGTGAGCGCGGCTGTTTTGAGCTAACCACAGGCCACCGGGATCTCTAAAAACGCTTGCGTGTCCATCCTCACCCCCTGCCAACCACCCCAAACATGGGACACTACGGGGGGTTGGCAGGGGATGAGGATGGTCTTTAAGACAGTTGATGGAGATGCCCCACCGTTTTCACCGCCAGTTCAGGATGCATCATGAGCGAGACGACTTTTCCCGGATTCTTCACCACCCCCCTTGCGCAGGCCGATGACGAGGTCATGGAGGCCATCAACAAGGAGCTGCACCGCCAGCAGACGGAAATCGAGCTCATCGCCTCGGAAAACATCGTCTCGCGCGCCGTCTTGCAGGCCCAGGGCACGGTGCTGACCAACAAGTATGCCGAAGGCTATCCGGGGCGGCGCTATTATGGCGGCTGCCAGTATGTGGACATGGCCGAAAACATCGCCATCGAGCGGGCCAAAAGGCTGTTCGGCGCCGGGTTTGCCAATGTCCAGCCCAATTCCGGCTCGCAGGCCAACCAGGGGGTGTTCCTGGCGCTGCTCAAGCCGGGCGATACCATCATGGGGCTGAACCTGGCCGCGGGCGGGCATCTCACCCACGGCTCGCCGGTCAACATGTCCGGCAAGTGGTTCAATGTCGTCCCCTATGGCCTCGATAACGACACCGACCTGATCGACTACGACGAGGTGGCGCGGCTGGCCAGGGAGCATGAGCCGAAGCTCATCATCGCCGGCGGCTCGGCCTATCCGCGCATCATCGATTTTGCCCGCATGCGCGAAATCGCCGATGCCGTGGGCGCATACCTGATGGTGGACATGGCCCATTTCGCCGGCCTGGTGGCCGGTGGCGTCCATCCCAACCCGCTGGATTGGGCCCACGTGGTCACCACCACCACCCACAAGACCTTGCGCGGGCCGCGCGGCGGCATGATCCTGACCAATGACGAGGCCCTGGCCAAAAAGATCAATTCGGCCATCTTCCCCGGCCTGCAGGGCGGGCCGCTGATGCATGTCATCGCCGCCAAGGCGGTGGCCTTCGGCGAGGCCCTGCGGCCGCAGTTCAAGGCCTATGCCAGGGCTGTGGTGCAAAACGCCGCCGCCCTCGCCGATGAGCTGCTCAAGGGCGGGCTGAACATCGTATCGGGAGGCACCGACACCCACGTGATCCTCGCCGATCTGCGCCCCAAGGGCCTGACCGGCAAGGCCGCCGAGGCCGCCCTGGGACGGGCCAACATCACCTGCAACAAGAACGCCATCCCCAACGATCCGCAAAGCCCCTTCGTCACCTCCGGCATCCGCCTGGGCTCTCCGGCCGCCACCACCCGCGGCTTCGGCGAGGAGGAGTTCCGCGCCACCGCGCGCCTCATCCTCGAGGTGCTCGATGGCCTTTCGGCCAATGGCGAGGAGAACAACGCCGCAGTGGAAGAGGCGGTGAAGGCAAAGGTGCTGGAGCTGACCGGGCGCTTTCCCATCTACGAAACCGCCATCTGCTAGGGTCAGGACTCATAAAGAGGGATGGCAGATGCAGGATTTTGGCAAAATCCCGGTGTCTTTTCGTCCGCAGGCAATACTTGAAGGTATTGGCAAGGGCGAAAAGGCTCCGGGATGAAGCATAAATCCTGCAGATGCCGTTCAAATTTATGGGTCC
>JALSNA010000244.1 GCA_026987255.1 Hyphomicrobiales bacterium
CGCGGTCGCGGCCTTGCCCGTTGGCGCTGGTGGAGCCGAGGGGGGATTCGCTGGGGGTGGCCGCTTCGGGATACGGTTGGGGGAGAGATGGATCGAGCCTATATTTACGTTATGCGTCTCATGGCAAGCGCGCCTGCGGCGCGCGCCGGCATTTTTTGTCGTGCAGCTTGATGCCGAAAATTGGTGCCCATTTTTCGGGCAGCGCAGGGGCTTGGCCGAAGTCTTGTCTTGAGAGCCGTTGGGGAGATTGCGCAGGGGACGCGGCCGGGGGGATTGTGAAAAACCGGGTGGTCTCGAACTGGGGGAAAAACTGTGCTATGGTTTTTCCTCAAGGGACACCGTCAGCGGTCCGGGGGATGGCGGCTGGGCGGGCAAGGACAACAAGGCCCCGTGAAAAGAGGCAGACAATGGCGCAGGACAAGCAGCCCAACCTTCAAGACACCTTTCTCAATCATGTGCGCAAGAACAAGGTGCCGGTGACCGTTTTTCTGGTCAATGGCGTCAAGCTCCAGGGGATCATCAGCTGGTTTGACAACTTCTGCGTGCTCTTGCGCCGTGATGGTGTCTCCCAGCTTGTCTACAAGCACGCCATTTCCACCGTCATGCCGTCCGGGCCCATCTCGCTGTTCGATGAAGATCCGGCCAACATGAGCTGATTGGTGAGCAAGAAATCCCGGCGGCGCAAGCAGGCGGCGCGCAACGAAATCAGCTTCCAGATCGAGGAGCAAAGGCCGGTGCGGGCCTTTGTTCTGCATGTGGACTTCAAGTCCGAAGCCGCCCGCCGCGCCCAGGGCGGCGGCAAGGCCTCAGGCATGCGGGCGCGCCATCGCGACGCGGCGCACAAGCTGCAAGAGGCGCTCAGCCTGGCCTCGGCCATCGATCTGGAAATTGCCGGATCGCTGATCGTGCCGCTGGCCAGGGTCAATCCGGCCACCCTCTTCGGCTCCGGCAAGACGCAGGAGCTGCATGGCGTCCTCGCCGCTGCGGATGCCGAGCTGGTCATCATCAACAGCCACCTTTCTCCCGGCCAGCAGCGCAACCTGGAAAGGGCCTGGGATGTCAAGGTGCTGGACCGCACCGGGCTGATCCTGGAAATCTTCGGCCGCCGGGCGCGCACCCGCGAGGGGCGGCTGCAGGTGGAGCTGGCGCATCTGAATTACCAGAAAACACGGCTGGTGCGCTCGTGGACCCATCTGGAGCGGCAAAGGGGCGGCTTCGGTTTCATGGGCGGGCCGGGCGAGACCCAGATCGAGGCCGACCGGCGGCTGCTCACCGAACGCATCGGCAAACTGACCCGCCAGCTTGCCCAGGTGGCGCGCACCCGCCAGCTGCACCGGGCGGCACGGCGCAAGGTGCCCTACCCCATCGTTGCCCTTGCCGGATATACCAATGCCGGAAAATCCACCCTCTTCAACCGCCTGACGCAAGCGGACGTGCTGGTCAGGGATCAGCTTTTCGCCACCCTCGATCCGGCCATGCGGCTGATCCGCCTGCCGCACGGGCGCAAGGTCATTCTCTCCGACACGGTGGGGTTCATCTCCGATCTGCCGACCACCCTGGTGGCCGCCTTCCGCGCCACCCTGGAGGAGGTGGTGGAGGCCGACATCATCGTGCATGTGCGCGACATGAGCGATGAAGCCGAGGCCGAGGCCCAGGCGCGCGACGTGGCCCAGGTGCTGGCCGAACTGGGCATCGGCGAGGCGCGCCGTTCAGCGATGATCGAGGTGTGGAACAAGGCCGATCTGTGGGACGACGAGACGCGATCGCGGCTGGCTACCCTGGCCGGGCGGCGGGACGATGCGGTGATCGCCTCGGCGCTCACCGGAGAGGGCATGGGCGATCTGCTCGCCCTGCTTGAAGCGCGGCTGGCGATGGAAGGCGAGATGCGCACCATCACCCTGCCCAATTCCGCCGGGGCCGACATCGCCTGGCTCTACCGCCACGGCGAGGTGCTGGCGCGCAGCGGCAGCGAAGAGACCACCACCCTGACGCTGCGCCTGACACCGGCAGAGCTGTCACAAGCGCAAAGCCGTTTCGGCGATCTGCTTGAAGCGGGGCACGCAGAGAAAGCAAAGCCATCTACTCCCAGTTGACCGGCGGGTTGGGGATTTTCGCCGTCAGATCATCCACCAGCGCCCGCACCTGCGCGGCGGCCTTCTGCAAGGCCGTTTCGTCACGGCTTCTGAGAACGATGCGGGTGCCGAAATGGCCCTTTTCGTTGAAGGGATAGGAGCCAATGGCAACGTGCGGATGGGCCTTGGCGATGGCGCTCAAGGCATCGCCCAGATCGCCCTCCGGGAGATCGGCGCGGATGGTGCGCGCATGCACCTTGCGGCCACGGGGGAGCTTTTCATCCAGTTCGTTCAGCATGGCCTGCATGATTTTCGGCACCCCGGCCATGACATAGACATTGCCAATGTGAAAGCCCGGTGCCTTGGAGACCGGGTTGGGAATCAATTCCGCTCCATGGGGGATGCGCGCCATGCGCATGCGCGCTTGCGTTTCCTCGCGGCCCATGTCGGCAAACAGCTGCCTGAGGATTTTCACCGCCTCCGGGTGGTGCGAGATGGGCACGCCGAAGGCGCGCGCCACGGCATCGGCGGTGATGTCGTCATGGGTGGGGCCGATGCCGCCGGTGGTGAAAACCATGTCGTATCTGTCACGCAGGGCATTGAGGGCGGCGACGATCTCGTCTTCATCATCGGGCACGATGCGCGCCTCCTTCAGATCGATGCCACGCCCGGTGAGAAAGCGCGCTATGGTGTTGATATTGGTATCCTGCGTGCGGCCGGAGAGGATTTCATCGCCGATGACCAGCACGGCGGCGGTGGGGTTGGTGTGTTCATGCATGGTTCAGCTTGCCTGTGCTTGTGTGCCCGGTATCAATAGCGGGTGGGAGAGTATCATGTTCGCACGTCTTTTTCCCTTGTCCTTTGCCGCCGGGCTGGCCTTCATGGCGGCGCCGGCGCAATCGGCCGATTCGCTGTGGATGCACA
>JALSNA010000245.1 GCA_026987255.1 Hyphomicrobiales bacterium
CCCCGGCGGGCAATGTCCCGCCCAGCGCCTTGCGGGCAATGGCCGCATCCTCGATGCAGATGAAAATCTCCCCGATGCGCGCGCATTCGCGCAGGGCCTTGACCACCCGCGCCAGCATGGGCGATCCGGCCACCTTGACCAGGCACTTGTGGGAGACGCCGAAGGCTTTCGCCATGGGATCGTCCGGCCCGCGCCCGGCGGCCAGCACCAGGGCTGGCCATTTCGCCCCTGCCTGGCTCATGACAGCGCCTTTTCGTAGACCCGGTAGGTCTTGTAGGGGATGCCGCCCACCGCCTCGATCATCTTGCGCATCGGCAGGTTGCTCTCCAGGATCCACGACAGCTCGCCGCGCTCGACCCCGCGGTTCATGTGATAGAAGCGCGCCGCGTCGATCACCGCCAGCGCCAGGGCCGAGCCGATGGCCTTGCCGTGATACTTGCTGCGCACCCCCATGAGCGGCATGCGCATGCACTTGGGCGGGCCGGTGAACTTCAGCCGCCAGATCAGCTTCGCCCAGTTGAAGGGCAGCAGTTTGCCGCCGAAATCGCGGATATATTCGTTGATGTCCGGCAGGGTGATGACCATGGCCGCAGGATCCCCCTTGTAACTGGCGATATAGGCATCCTCGTCCCTGACGATGAGCTTCAGATCCTCTCCCAGCTTCTCGATTTCGGCCCGGGTGAAGGGCACGAAGCCCCAGTTGTGGGCCCAGGCATCGTTGAAGATGTCCATCACCAGATCGAGCTCGGCCGCCAGCTCCTTCTTGCGCATGGGGCGCACGGTGATCACCCCCTTCTCCACAAGGCGGCGCAGCAGTTTGGCGGCCGCCTCCGGCACCGGGGCCAGGCCGGGATAGTCATAGGCGATCATGTCCACCGCCTTGGCAAAGCCGCAGGCGCGGATATGGGCGTCGTAATAGGGCCGCGCATGTCCCATCATGATCACCGGCGGATGCTCGAAGCCTTCCACCAGCACGCCGCTTTCCTCGTTGATGGAGTAGCTGAAGGGCCCGCGCACCCTCTTCATGCCTTTCGCCCTCAGCCACTCTTGCGCCGTCTCCAGCAGGGCGCGGAAGACCTCCACATCATCCACCGCCTCCAGAAAGCCGAAAAAGCCGCAATCATCGCCATAGCGCTCCAGGTGCAGATGGTTGATCTGGGCCGAGATGCGCCCCACCGGCCTTGCCCCCCGGCGGGCCAAAAAGAGCTGCGCCTCGCCATGGGTGAAGAAGGGATTCTTCTTCGACAGATGCTCCCTGCGCTCGAAATCCAGCGGCGCGATCCAGGCCGGATCGTTTGCATAGACGGCATGCGGCAGACGGATGAACTGTTTCAGGTCACGCCGCGTGACGACGGGCGAAATGGTGATCTTGTCGCGATTGGTCATTGACGGGCTCCTTGTGCTCTGGCTCATATCACCATATGGACGGCGCAAACAGACAAAAACCGCCTCGGCCGCGGCGCACCTTGAAACGCAGGCTCTTTCAGCTCTGGTTCAGGCTCTCCCGCCCGCTGACCCTGGGGGCGCGCGCCGTGGTGCGCGACGAGGCCGGGCGCATCCTGCTGGTGCGCCACACCTATGCGCCCGGCTGGGCCTTCCCCGGCGGCGGGGTGGAGCGTCACGAGACCCTGGAAGAATGCATAGGCCATGAACTGGTGGAGGAGGCCGGGATCGTCCTGACGGCCCGCCCGCGCCTGTTCGGCGTCTATTGCAACCGCCGTGTCTTTCCCGGCGATCACGTGGCGCTCTTTCTCGTTGGCCCGGAGGACTACCAGCGCACGGACTGGCAGCCCAACCGCGAAATCGCCCAGGCGCGCTTCTTCGCCCCCGATGAACTGCCCGATGACATCACGGCGGGCACCGCCCGCAGGCTGGAGGAGATCGCCAAGGGCCTGCCACCGGCGGCGGAATGGTAAATGGTGGAAAAGCGGCCTTGTTCATCCCTCATGCGGCCATCAAGATGGTATAAATGCGCCAAAGCCCGAATCACCATTGACAGCCATGCCTGATCCTTTCGACCTGGACGATCTTGACGCCATACCCCTTTCGCAAAGGGCCGCGGTGCGTCCGGCCGCGGCAAGCGGGCAGGATTATCTGGAGGGATTGAACCCGGAACAGCGCGCCGCCGTGGAGACCACCGAAGGCCCGCTGCTGGTGCTGGCCGGGGCGGGCACCGGCAAGACCCGCGCCCTGACCACGCGGCTGGCCCATATCCTGGCCACCCGGCGGGCCTGGCCGGGGCAGATCCTGGCCGTCACCTTCACCAACAAGGCGGCGCGCGAAATGAAGGAGCGCATCCGCGCCTTCATCGGCGACATGGTGGAGGGCATGACCTGGCTGGGCACCTTCCATTCCATCGGCGTCAAGCTCCTGCAGCGTCACGGCGAGCTGGCGGGGCTCAGAAGCGGCTTTTCCATCCTCGACACCGATGACCAGCTGCGCCTGCTCAAGCAGGTCATGAGCGCCCTGAAGGTGGACGACAAGCGCTTCCCGGCCCGCCAGATGGCCGCCATGATCGACGACTGGAAGAACCGCGGCCTCATTCCCGGCAGCATTCCCAGGGGCGAGGCCGCCGCTTTCGCCTCCGGCAAGGCGGGAGAGGTTTACCAGCTCTATCAGCAGCGGCTTGAGCAGCTCAATGCGGTGGATTTCGGCGATCTTCTGCTTCAGCCCCTGCGCATCTTCCAGGCCGATGCCGCCCTGCTGGCGGAATACCGCAAGCGCTTCAGGTATATTCTGGTGGACGAATACCAGGACACCAACGTTGTCCAATACATGCTGCTGCGATTGCTGGCCGGGCGCGATGGCAACATCTGCTGCGTGGGCGATGACGATCAGTCCATCTATGGCTGGCGCGGCGCCCGGGTGGAGAACATCCTGCGCTTCGAGAAGGATTTTCCGGGCGCCAAGATCATCCGCCTGGAACGCAACTACCGCTCTACGGAACACATCCTGGCCGCCGCCTCGCACCTGATCGCCCACAATGCC
>JALSNA010000246.1 GCA_026987255.1 Hyphomicrobiales bacterium
ACCAGGCAGGCATGTCCGAAAGGAGCAAAATCTGCCGGCATTGGCGTCAATGTCGTCCGTGTTGCTGTATCTTCACACCCGGCTTGCCAGGGATTGCCGCAAGGAGTCTTCGCCCTCATGCCGCCAGATGTCCAGGGCGGTGAGGAAATGACGGGCGATCTCGCTGGCCACGGCAGCCGGGGGGATATGCGCCCCGCCCTCCTCGGCCAGAACGGTGACCTGGGTATCCTGGCCGCCTTCCACCCCTTGCGCATGGCGCAGGCGGATATGCGCGCCCACCACCATCCACGGTGGGCAGGCCTCATCCGCGCAAGGCGGCATGTCCATGCGCACCGTGCCCATCCGTCCGTCATTGACCGTGATCGAGCCATCCCGGAGCACCCCGATGCCCACCTGCGGCGGCAGCAGGCTGCTCAGGGCATCGCGCACCGCCACCAGCATGACCTCCCGCATGGCCCGCGCGGCGGCGGCGGCAACATCGGGCTCCAGCACCAGGGCCAGACACAGATCCAGATCATCGGCCGACCACAGGATGTCCGCCGCCCCCAGCTCTCCGGCTTGAGCCGCCCGCGCCGCCATTTCGAAGACATCCGCCCCCGGCGGGCTGAAGCGGGCGGCAAAGGGCGGCGGAAAATCCGCCTCGCCCGGCCCCGCGAAGGGCTGTGGCGCAAGTGGGGTGGCGCAGCAGCCGGTGTCTTCGCAGTCCTTGCCGCGGATGCGCTCCGTCATGCTCAGGCCGCCTTGCTCTTGCCATGGGCCGGAAAGACCGGGAACAGCCGCACCAGGATGATGAAGGCCAGGATCTCGAAGGAGGCAATGCCGATGGTGATGCTCATCTCCGGGATGGAGGGGAAATAATGGATCTGGTCCCCCGGATTGTAGGCAACGAAATAGGAATCGATGCGATAGAGCGAGGCCGCCGCCAGCATGGAGGCCGCGGCGATGAACAGCATGCACGGAATCTTGCGCAAGGTGGGGATGAACAGGATCAGCACCGCCATGGCATAAAGCGCAATCTCGATCCAGAACATGGTGCTCACCCGCCCCGGCTGGAAGGCCAGTGGCAGCACCCCGCGCCATGCCAGATCGGCAAAGCGGATGACGAGCCAGGCAAGAACCACCCAGGCCAGAACCCGGCCCACCTTGGCCAGCAGCGGCGTTTCGCGCGGCAGGCGGAAGCCCTCGCCGGAGATGGTGCCCTCGAAAATGACGATGGCATAGCCCATGGCCAGCGCCGAGAGCACATAGAGCAAGGGTAAAAGCACCGTCTGGTAGAGGGGATGCACCTGCCCGCCCATGACGATCAGCATGGAGCCCAGCGAGGACTGGTGCATGCTCGGCAGCAGAACGCCCAGGGCGATGACCGCGAACATGACCTTGTTGAGCAGTTTCTTCCACTTCATCAGGCCGAAGCGCTCAAGGGCGATGGGCGCGAACTCCAGCATCAGGATGAAGATGTAGATGGTGATGCACACGCCCACCTCGAACATGACGGAGTTGACGTTGGCATAGCCGGGCCACAACAGATGCCAGAAGTTCCACCAGCGGCCCAGATCGACGATCACCGCCGCGCCGCCCAGGGCATAGCCCAGCATGGAGGCGGTCACCGCCGGGCGCATGAGCGGATGGTATTCATGCCGGTTGAAGATATAGACCAGCAGCGCCAGGGCATAGCCGCCGCAGGCAAAGGCGGTGCCGATGAGCACGTCGAAGACGATCCAGATGCCCCAGGCCTGGCCGTTGTTGAGGTTGCTCACCGCGCCCATGCCGTAGATGAAGCGTTGCAGCAGGAACCAGGCTGCGGGCAGCGTCAGCAAGGCCAGAATGACCGTCACCGGCGTGACCAGCCGCCCGCGCAGCGGGGCGTAGCTTTCATGGGCCAGGCTCATGTCTCTTCTCCCTCTTCATCTTCCGTCACCCGCGCCGTGCGGTATGTGATGGCCATCAGGCCGGCCAGGGCGATGGCCGGGAACACCAGATAGGAATAGAGCGTATGCTGCACCGTCTCCGAGATCGAGGCCCAGGAGCGCCTTTGCACCTTTGGCAGACCCAGCTTGTGGAAATCCACTGCCGAGAGCATGAGCATCTGGGTGCCGCCGCCCTCCGTCTCGCCATAGATGTGCTGCTTGTAGTTGGGCACCGTGTAGGCGCGCGTCCTTTGCGGCTTTTTCGCATCGATGCGCCCGCGCACGGTGCGGAACTTCTCCCCCGGCTTCAGGGACAGGCGGCGCTTGGCCTCCTTGTGCAGCATCTCCACCGGGCCATAGAGCGTCGCCCCCGTGGGGCAGACATAGGCGCAGGCCGAATACTTGCCCTCGGCCCACAAATGGTTGCACAGCTGGCACTTGTTGATGTCGGGATCGAAGGCGGAAGTATAGCGGAACTTCGGAATGCGGAAGGCGCAGGCCATGACGCAATAACGGCAGCCGATGCAGGCATCGCGCGACCAGGTGACCACGCCGTTTTCCGCATCCTTCTGCAAGGCCTGCACCGGGCAGGCGGAGACGCAGGAGGGATCGACGCAATGCATGCACGAATGCTTGAAGAAGGCAAAGCCGTTCTCCTCGCGGTCCTTGGCCGATGGCGTGCCGTTGACATACATCTGGATGACGTTCAGCGCATCCGGATTGAGCTCTTTGGTGTCGTCAAGATAGGCCGTTTCCATCGGTGTGGACAGCGGCTTGCCATTGGCAATCTTGCAGCCCACCACGCAGGCCTTGCAGCCGGTGCACAGGGTGGAATCGTATAACAATCCCACGGCCTTCGGCGGCAGGGTCTTGTTGCCCCGTGCCTCGGCCACGGGCGCGCCGGCCGTGGCCGCGGAGGCCACCGCCGCGCCAGAGCCCAGGATGCGGGCCAGAAAGGAACGCCGGGTGATGCTCATGACGCTTCCTCCATGCCTCTTGGCGCCGCCAGACGAAAAGCGACGAAAAGAATGCCCATGAAGGCCAGAAGGCCGAACAGGGCCACCGTGAACCAGCCTTCGGCCGGGGTCGGCCCGCGCCCGACGGGCGGGCGCACATGCGGCATTTTTTCATGAATGGGCAAGGAGAAGCCCACCAGCCTGTGGGTGCATTTGCCCGCCTTGATGCATTCGGCATCCTTGTCGATGGGCCGCATGAGCCAGCGCGGATTGCTGGCCGGGCCGGGCACGTATCCGCTGCCGCCACGCTGGATCTCGCGCCAGAAATCCGCCTGCGGCATCATTCCGGAAGGCACCGGCGGAATGATGGTCACCGGCTGACTGCCGCGCGCCGCTGCCACGGGCGGCGCATTGCCAGCCCCCGCGGCGCGCACCGGCGCGCTTGCATGGGCCGCCACGGCGGCAAGGGTCATGCACAGGACAAAGGCCCGTGCCAAACGAGTCATCATGGTTCTGATCCCCAAAGCTGTCCGGAACGGAAAAGACCCGGCGGGCCACGATCAAGGGCGGCCCGCCGGTCTTGCTCTGCCGGCGCGTCAGCCGGGGTTCTGCCCCGGATAGGCGCGGCCCCAGCCCCAGGCTCCGGAGCCGAATCCGCGCATGATGACGCGCTCGCGGTAGATATTGGCCACTTCCTCGCCATCCCCGGCCAGCAAGGCCTTGGTGGAGCACATCTCCGCGCAGATGGGCAGCTTGCCTTCGGCAATGCGGTTGCGCCCATACTTGGAGAACTCCTCCTGCGAGCCATCGGGCTCCGGCCCGCCGGCGCAGAAGGTGCACTTGTCCATCTTGCCGCGGGTGCCGAAGGCCCCGTTCCTGGGGAACTGCGGCGCGCCGAACGGACAGGCATAGAAGCAATAGCCGCAACCGATGCACATGTCCTTGTTGTGCAAGACGATGCCGTCGGCCGTCTGGTAGAAGCAATCCACCGGGCAGACCGCCATGCAGGGCGCATCCGAACAGTGCATGCAGGCCACCGACAAGGAGCGCTCGCCGGGCTTGCCATCATTGATGGTGATGACGCGGCGGCGGTTCACGCCCCAGGGCACCTCGTTCTCGTTCTTGCAGGCGGTGACGCACCCGTTGCATTCGATGCAGCGCTCGGCGTCACACAGGAATTTCATCCGTGCCATTTCTCAAATCCTCCTTACGCTTTCATCACCTTGCAAAGGGTGGCCTTGGTTTCCTGCATCTGGGTGACCGAATCGTAGCCGTAGGTCATGGCGGTGTTGGCCGCCTCGCCCAGCACATAGGGCTGCGTGCCTTCCGGATACTTGTCCTTCAGGTTCTTGCCCTCGAACCAGCCGCCGAAGTGGAACGGCATGAAGACGACGCCGCGTCCCACCCGCTCGGTGACCATGGCCTTGACCAGCACCTTGCTCTTCTCCGGGCTCTCGATCCAGATCATCTCGCCATCGCGGATGCCCAGATCGTTGGCGTCGGCCAGGTTGATCTCGGCGAACATGTGCTGCTGCAATTCCGCCAGCCACGGGTTGGAGCGGGTTTCCTCGCCGCCGCCTTCGTATTCCACCAGCCGTCCGGAGGTGAGAATGAGCGGATAGTCCTTCGCGTAGTCCACCTTCTGGATGGAGGCATATTTCGTCGGCAGACGGTAGGCCTTCTTGTCCTCGTAGGTGGCATACTTGTCGAGCAGATCGCGCCTTGGCGTATAGAGCGGCTCGCGGTGAATGGGCACCGGATCGGGGAAGTTCCACACCACGGTGCGCGCCTTGGCGTTGCCGAAGGGGGCGCAGCCGTGCTTGATGGCCACCCGCTGGATGCCGCCCGAAAGGTCGGTCTTCCAGTTGGTCTTGTCCCCGGCCACCGCCTCGATGACCTTGCGCTCGGCATCGGTGAGATCCTTGTCCCAGCCGAGCTTCTTGAGCATCGCCATGGTGAACTCCGGATAGCCATCCTTGATCTCGGAGCCCACCGGCCAGGAGCCTTCGGCCAGCAGGTTGCCGCCGCCCCAGGCATCGGGCGCCTTGACGCCGAAGCGGGCGCGGAAGCACAGGCCGCCCTTGGCCACCGGCTTGGAGGGGTCATAGAGGTTGGGCGTGCCCGGATGCTTCATCTGTGCGGTGCCCCAGCATGGCCACGGCAGGCCATAGTATTCGCCATCCAGCGGCCCGCCCTTCGCCTGCAAGGTGGTCTTGTCGAAGGTGTGCTGATATTTCATGTGGGCCTTCAGGCGCTCCGGCGACTGGCCGGTATAGCCGATTGTCCACATGCCCTTGTTGAACTCGCGGGTGATGTCCTCCACCAGCGGCTCTTCGCCATTGACCTTGATGTGCTTGAACATCTGGTCCGCGAAGCCCAGCTTCTTGGCGAACTTGTACATGATGACGTGATCGGGCAGGCTCTCGAACAGCGGATCGACCACCTTGTCGCGCCACTGGATGGAGCGGTTGGAGGCGGTCACCGAGCCATAGGTCTCGTATTGCGTCGAGGCCGGCAGCAGGTAGACGCCATCCTTGCGGTCATGCATGACCGCCGAGACGGTCGGATAGGGATCCACGACCACCAGCAGATCGAGCTTCTCCATGGCCTTTTTCATCTCCGGGCCACGGGTCTGCGAGTTGGGCGCATGGCCCCAGAAGACCATGGCGCGCAGGTTGTCCGGCTGGTCGATGTTCTCCTTCTTCTCCAGCACGCCGTCGATCCAGCGCGACACCGGAATGCCCTTGGACTGCATGAGCTTCTCGGAAGCGAAACGCCCCTTCATCCACTCGTAGTCCACGTCCCACACCCGGCACCAGTGCTTCCACGAGCCCTTCTTCAGCCCGTAGTAGCCCGGCAGCGAATGCGACAGCACGCACATGTCGGTGGCGCCCTGCACGTTGTCATGGCCGCGGAAGATGTTGGCGCCGCCGCCGGACTTGCCGATGTTGCCCAGCGCCAGTTGCAGGATGCAGTAGGCGCGGGTGTTGTTGTTGCCCTGGTGATGCTGGGTGCCGCCCATGCACCAGATGAGGGTGCCCGGCCGGTTGTTGGCCAGGGTGCGCGCCACCCGCTCCAGCTGCGAGCCGGGCACGCCGGTCACCCGCTCCACTTCTTCCGGCGTCCACTTCATGACTTCCTTTTTCACGAAGTCCAGACCCCAGACGCGGGCGCGGATATAGGCCTTGTCCTCCCAGCCATTCTTGAGGATGTGATAGAGAATGCCCCACACCAGCGGCACGTCGGTGCCGGGGCGGAAGCGCACATACTCGGTGGCCTTCGCGGCGGTGCGCGTGAAGCGCGGATCGCACACGATCAGGGCGGCGTTGTTCTCCTCCTTGGCCTTGAGGATGTGCTGCAGGGCCACCGGATGGGCTTCCGCCGGGTTGGAGCCGAACAGGATCATCGAGCGCGACTTGTGAATGTCGTTGTAGGAATTGGTCATGGCGCCATATCCCCACGTGTTGGCCACGCCGGCCACGGTGGTGGAATGACAGATGCGCGCCTGATGGTCGCCGTTGTTGGTGCCCCAGAAGGCATAGAACTTGCGGAACAGGTAGGCCTGCTCGTTGGAATGCTTGGCCGAGCCCAGCCAGTAGACCGAATCGGGGCCGGAGGACTTGCGGATCTCCAGCATCTTGTCGCCGATCTCGTTGATCGCCTCATCCCAGGAGATGCGCTTCCACTTGCCGTCCACCAGCTTCATCGGATATTTCAGCCGCCGCTCGCCGTGCGCATGCTCGCGCACCGCCGCGCCCTTGGCGCAATGGCCGCCCAGGTTGAAGGGGCTGTCGAAGCCCGGCTGCTGGCGTGTCCACACGCCGTTTTGCACCTCGGCGATGACCGTGCAGCCCACCGAGCAATGGGTGCAGACCGTCTTGACCGTCTTCACCGGCGCGCTCTTGGCCTGCGCCGCCCTGGCGCGGCTGACGCGGCCGGTGGTCATGGTGGCCGCCGCCGCCAGGCCGCCCGCCGTCAGGCCGGAGCGTTTCAGGAACGTGCGCCGGTCCATGGCGCGCGGAGCCGTCTCCATTACGGAGTCCGACAGCCGGGGGCCGGACGCAACCCCGTCTCTCTTCTTCCTCAACATGATCTCTCTCCCTTCAGGGAATGCGTGATGATTTCACAAGGCGCGCGCCATTTGCGGCCCGCGTTTTGCCTTCCATGGCCTCAGAAGCGGGCCAGGTCGTAATACTTGCGCACATGCGCCGTCTCGCGGTAGCCCGAAGACGGCTCTTCCTTTTCCCCTGCCACGCTGGCCTGGGCGGAAGCTGCTGCCCCGGAGGATGCCGCGGTCACGAGCCCAAGCATCGTCAGCTTGAGAAAGTCGCGTCTCTTGCTCTCCTTTTCCATGCCTTGTCTCCTCGTTGGGCGGGATGGCCAAAGCGCCACATCCCGCCAGGTTGACCCCGGGTCTTGAAGGGCCCGGTTGCTTCATCGGCTCACCCCGGATGCTGCGCGCACCGCCCTGAGCGAGCCGAATTTCAGTGCACGGCCTGCCCGCCGCCGCTCATGGCGAAGGCCTGCCGCTCGATATCCACCAGCGCCAGCCCCATCGCGCCCAGCGGCGCATAAAGACGCGCCGCCCCGGCCCGCTCCAGGTCGCGGAAGAAGACGCCGATCCACGAATCCAGATGGGCCTGGAAGAACTCCCGCGCCACCGAAGCGCACGGCGGGGCATCATATTCGCCCAGGATCAGCCCGCCCATCATGTCGCACAGGGCGGCCACGTGATCCTCCGGGTCGGGCTCGTCGGCATTGCCCGCGATGCCCAGCCGGGCCATGTCGGCGCGCAGCCGCGCCAGCGGTTTTTCGTTCAGGAATCCGGTCTGGTAATAGGAGCCATGGGGCACGATCTCGCCGCGGGTCACCCCGATGAACAGCGCGTGGTATTCGTCATCGGCCTCTTCGGGGCTGGTGGCGGCGGCCGCCGCGGCAAAGGCCGAGATGGCCCGCCCCAGAGGCGAATCATCTCCCTTGAGCGCCGCCGCGAAGGCCAGCCCATCGGCATCCGGCGCGGCGGAAAGATAGCGCGCCAGCAACCGCCAGGCGCCCGCCCGCGCCCGGTCCTCCGCAGCAATCGACTCCGTCCTGGTCTCTCGATCTGTCATCTGGCAGCCCCTCCCCGGGCCGCGAATGGCGTTTTCCGCCACGTTCTGTTTCTCGTGTTTGTAAGACAGAATGCCGCAGCCAACAAATTAATTTTCTGGCTCCAGATTCTGTTCTGTCATGGAGCCAGCTGCGCCTCGATCCGCCTTTGCGCCTGCTGAAGATCCTCCGGCCGGTTGATGTTGAAGAAGGGATCGTCACGCCCATGGCCGAAATCCACCTGAACCAGCCGGTAGCGGGCGGTGAACAGGTCGATCTTGCGCAGGCCCTCCTCGACCAGCGCCGCCTGCAGCTCTTCGGCCATGGCGATGGGCCACAGGCCGAAGACCGGATGGGCCCGCCCGTTGGAGGCCGCCACGGCCATCTGCGCATCGCTTTCTGTCACCGCCTCGATGAAGCGTGCGGCCAGATCGGCCGGAAAGAAGGGCGTATCCACCGCCACCGAGACCAGCCAGCGCGCCTCTGGCGCGGCCTTCCTGGCCCACAGCATCCCGGCCAGCACCCCCGCCAGCGGCCCGGCGAATCCTTCCACCGTGTCACGAATCACCGGCGCGCCCAGGGCCGCCAGCCGTTCGCCATCGGCATTGGCGTTGAGCGCCACCGCGCCCGCCTGCGGCGCCAGCCGCTCCAGGGCATGGGCCGCCAGCGGCTTGCCATCCAGCTCGATGAGCGCCTTGGGTCTGCCGCCCATGCGCCGCGCCAGCCCTCCGGCGAGAATCACCCCGGCCACATCCGCCCGCGCCCCTTGCGGTTCTGTGCTCATGAGACATCCTTTCCGTGCGCGGATCCGGAGCTGCCCTGGCGTTTTTCCTGCGCCTTGCTCAGCGGCGCGTCGCGGATGATGCGTTCATCGCCGCTGGCGCAGATGAAACGCCGCCCGCGCGCCCGCCCGATGATGGTCATGTTCACCTTGCGCGCCAGCTCCACCCCCCAGGCGGTGAACCCGGAGCGCGAGACGATCACCGGAATGCCCATGGCGGCGCACTTGAGCACCATTTCCGAGGTCAGCCGCCCGGTGGTGAAGAAGATCTTGTCGCCCGGCTCCACCTTGTTGAGGAACATCCAGCCGGCGATCTTGTCCACCGCGTTGTGCCGTCCCACGTCCTCGATATAGACCAAAGGGCGGCCCTTCTGGCACAGGGCGCAGCCGTGAATGGAGCCGGCCTTCATGTAGAGCGACGGCGTGGTGGCGATCTTCTTCAGCAGGGCATAGAGCCAGGAGGTGCGCAATACGGCCGTATCGGGCAGGCGGATTTTCTCGAATTCCTCCATGACATCGCCAAAGACCGTGCCCTGGGCGCAGCCGGAGGTATGCACCTTGCGGCGCATCTTTTCCTCGTAATCGGTCTTGCGCCGGGTGCGCACCACGATGGTGTGAATGTCCTCGTCATAATCGATGCCGGTGATCTCGTCGTCATCGCGCAGCATGGCCTGGTTGCGCAGATAGCCCACCGCCAGCCAGTCGGGATGATCGCCAATGGTCATGGCGGTGATGACCTCCTGGCCATTGAGGAAGATGGTCAAGGGCCGCTCCTGCACCGTGTGGCGCATGCTCCGCTCGCCGCGCTCGTTCACCACCTCGACCTCGCGGGTCAGGCGGCCATCCTCCAGATCGGGCGCAATGAGATAGCCATCCGTCTCCTCCATGGCCTCTCCCCGGGTGCCGTCCGAATCACGTGTGCCGTCCGAATCGAGCATCCGCGCCCCCGTTTTCAGGAAGCTGGCGGCAGCGGCGGCGATACCTTGCGGCGTGAAATCCTCGTCATAATCATTGAGGCCGTCGAGATTGGCCAGGGTTTCATCCGATTGCCACAGCTTGCGCAGCGCCAGCCGCTGGATGTCCTGCGGCACGTCCGATTGCACGAAGCGCGAAAAATCGGTGCTTTGCGGATCGAGCCTCCCGGCATCGAAATCGCGCAGATCCTCCGGCAGCTGCCGCGGCTCGTCCTGCGCTGCCGCTGCTGGCTCTGGCGCGTCGTGCTCTTCGGCTCCGGGCGCATCGGCGCCGCGCCGTTTCAGCCGCGCCCAGCGGCTCAGAAAGGCCTCCTTGTCACCTGCCTGGCTCATTGCGGCTCTTTCCCTTTCATTCTCTGGCGCAAGCTGGCAATGGGCTCCTTGCCGAAGCGGTATTGCTCATCGTAGAGGCGCTTGTTCTTGCGCTTGCGAAATGGCGCCGGCGCCGGCTGGGCGGCAACGAAGCGCGTCACCGTGGCCAGAAGATCTTCCGGCATGGGCAGGACATCCACCTGCAACTCCCCCGGATCGAGATATTCCTGCGCATCGAAGGCCGAGACGGTCACCAGCTGCACTTTCAGCGGCATGGGATCGTCCGGCTCGTCGTTTTCCATGTCGGTGACGATCCACACCACCGGCGTCTCCATGGCCAGGTTGACGCTGTAGCCTTCCGCCTCCTTCGGATGCAGCTCGATGGGCGGACAGGCAAGAAAATATTCCTCGCGATCCCCGTCCCGCTCCCGCATGCGGCCATGAATCCCCTCCGGCGGATCGAGCGCCAGGGCGATGATTCGCCAGTGCTCGTCCAGCCACGGATTGGTGCTGCGGCGGCGCTCGGCCACCACCGCCACGGGGATGGAAACCGCTGAAGCAAAAATTTGTAACTTGTTTTGACCACTCATGGACTGATAATAGGAACGGGACGCGCACAAATGCAAACACATTCAGAAAATCTCATATATTACAATGGGTAAGGAGGCCGCCATGACTCAGGGTGTCAACAGGCGCATCATGCTGTGTTCATGCAGGAAGAGCATGAAACTGGACGAAAAGCGCCTGCGCAAGGCCCTCGGCGGACTCGGCGAGGTCTCCTTTCATGACGCCCTGTGCCGGGATGACATCCATGCTGCGCGCACCGCCCTGAAGCATGACGGAGCATTGCTCATCGCCTGCACCCAGGAAGCGCCGCTCTTTGCCGAACTGGCCGAAGAGGCCGGGCGCACAGCTCCTCTCGAGTTTGTCAACATCCGCGAAACCGCGGGCTGGAGCGCGCAGGGCGGCAAGGCAGCGCCCAAGATGGCCGCCCTCATCGCCGCCGCCACGATGCCGCAAGAGCCGGCCCCCCTCATGGATGTCACCTCCCGGGGGCGGTGTCTCATTGCCGCCCCGGCGCAACAGGCCCTGGAGCTGGCCGCCGCCCTGTCCGGCGATCTGTCCGTATCGGTGCTCGTCACCGGTGGCGAGGAGGATGTCCTGCCGCCCGCCCGCCATGCCTTTGCCATCCGCAAGGGCTCCCTGGCGGCCTTGAGCGGCCATTTCGGCGCCTTTCGCGCCCGCATCAAGTCTCCCGCGCCCATGCTGCCCTGGGGCCGCCCCGGCCTGGTCTTTGGCGCGCCCGGCGAGGATGTGGAGGAAGAATACGATGTGGTCATCGAAATCTCCGATATGCCCGCGCGCTTTGCCCATGGCCGCGAGGGCTGGTTCCACGCCGCCCCGGACGATACCGCGGGGCTGGCGCGCATCATCGCCCGCGCCGCGCCGCTGAGCGGCGCCTTCGAGACCATCATTCATGCCCGCTGCAAGACATCCCTGTGCGCCCATGCGCGCAATGCCGTTCAGGGCTGTTCGCGCTGTCTCGATGCCTGTCCCTCCGCCGCCATTGCGCCGCGCGGCGAGGCGGTCTTCGTTGATCCCGTGATCTGCGAAGGCTGCGGTGATTGCGCCGCCGTGTGCCCCTCCGGGGCCATGGACTATCTCACTCCGGCCCGCAACGATCTCATCGCTCGCGGCAATGCCATGCTGCGCGCCTTTTTCGCCGCCGCAGGCTCAGCCCCCGTGATCCTCT
>JALSNA010000247.1 GCA_026987255.1 Hyphomicrobiales bacterium
CTCCCTGAGAGCCTGAAGAACCTCCTCGGTGGATGTCTCCTTCGCGCCCTTTTGCGGCGGCGCGATGACCAGGGTGATCTCGCCCTTGATGCGCGCCCGCGCGGCCATATGGCGGGCCAGCTCATCGAGCGGCAGGCGGATGACCTCCTCATGCAGCTTGGTCAGCTCGCGGCACAGCGCGGCAGGGCGCGGGCCGAAAATCTCCGCCAAATCGAAAAGGGCGCGCACGATGCGGTGCGGGCTTTCGAACAGGATCACCGTGGCCTCGATATCGGCCAGTTCGTTCAGCCACTTGCGCCGCGCGCCCCCCCTGGCCGGGGCAAACCCGGCAAAGAGAAAACGGTCCGAGGCCAGCCCGGAGACCGCCAGCGCCGCCAGCGCCGCAGACGGCCCCGGCAGGCAATGCACCTCATGGCCCGCCGCGGCTGCGTCACGCACCAGTTTCATGCCCGGATCGGAGACCACCGGCATGCCCGCATCGGTGGCCAGGGCCAGGCTCTTGCCCGCCTTGAGCATCTCCAGCACCTTGGGGCGCATGGCATCGGCATTGTGGTCATGATAGGCCAAGAGGCGCGCCTCGATGCCGAAATGCGCCAGCAGGCGGCCGGTGTGGCGGGTGTCCTCGCACAGGATGACATCGGCCCCCGCCAGGGCCTGCAGGGCGCGCACCGAAATGTCGCCAAGATTGCCGATCGGCGTGGCCACCAGATGAAGCCCCGGCGCAAGGCGGGCGGCGGGAATGACGCAGCCGTGCAGGACAAAGCCCCTATCCTCGCTGGAGTTTCTGCTCATGCGCCCGCCCTGAAAAAGCCGGATTAACCGGTCATTGACCTTAATGAAGTGTAAACTATCTGGCCTGATAATGCCCTGCAATGGGCAACCGGTCATGATGCGCATTTTCATGCCGGACCGTGGGATGCTTGAGGGGGTGGAGAATAGCCGTGTTTTTTCTGTCAGCGATTTCCAGCAGCTTGAAAACCCTGGCCGGGGGCATGGGCCATTTGCGCCGCGCCGCCCTGGCCGGCACGCTCGCCGCCGCCCTGGCCGGCTGTGGCGGCGGTCTGGACATGGGCGATCTGTTCTCCGATTCCGGCGCACCCTCCGGCCAGCAGGCGCAAAGGCCGCAAGTCCCCCCGCAGCCGGGCGCGAATTCCCCGCGCGTGGCCCTGCTTTTGCCTCTCTCCGCCCCGGGCTCGCTCGGACGCCTGGCCAAGGCGATGAAGAAATCCGCCGAACTGGCGATGATCGATGCCGGCACCCCCGGCATCACCCTGGTGGTCAAGGACACCTCCGGCACCCCCTCCGGCGCGCGCATGGCCGCCCAGGCGGCCGTGGGCGAGGGCTCCAAACTCATTCTCGGCCCGCTGCTGGCGGGCAACGTCAAGGCCGTGCGCCCCGAGGCCGCCGCCCGCGGCATCCCCGTGGTGGCCTTTTCCTCGCAGTCCTCGGTGGCCGGAAACGGCGTCTACCTGATGAGCTTCCTGCCGGAGGAGGAGGTGGACAACGTGGTGCGCTATTCCGCCAGCACCGGCAAGCGCAACATCGCCGCCATGCTGCCCCAGTCGGCCTATGGCAACATCATTTCGCGCGCCTTCTATGAATCGGCCAAGCGCTACAAGGTCTCCATCCCCTTCGAGGAGCGCTATGTGCGCACTCCCACCGGCATTTCCGCCCCCGCCACCCGCATGGCCACCAGACTGGCCAGCCCCGCCAGCAAGGCCGATGCGCTCTTCTTCCCCGAAAGCCCCAAGCTGCTGAAGGCCGCCGGAGCCGCCATGTCGGCGGCCGGGTTCACCCCCGGCACGGTCAAGCTGCTGGGCACCGGCCTTTGGGACAGCGCCGCCATCAAGACCACGCCCCTGGCCATCGGCGGCTGGTATGCCGGGGTGGAGCCGCGGCTGGTCAACTATTTTAGCTCCCATTTCCAGAAAAGCTACGGCTCCCGCCCGCCGCGCATCGCCTCTTTGGCCTATGACGCCACGTCCCTGGCCATTGCCCTGGGGCGCGGCGGTTTCTCGCGGCGCGAAATCGAGAATCCGGAAGGCTTTCAGGGCATGAACGGCCTGTTCCGCTTCCGCTCCAATGGCCGCATCCAGCGTGGCCTGGCCATCCTGGAGGTGACGCCGACCGGCCCGCGCGTGGTCTCGCCCGCTCCCACCCGGTTTTCGGGCAATTACTGACATTCGCTCCGCCGCCGGGCGATCCTGGGGGAGTCTCCGGGGCGCAGACCCATAAACCCCCTGCCAGCCACCCTGATCATGGGACATTACGGGTGGCTGTCAGGATGTGCGGATGTCTCTTCAGACGGTTAATGGAGATGCTCCTGAGTCAAAAAGTCCGGTCATTGCCATCTGGGCAGGCGGCTTCATTGCCTGTATGAAGAGGGGACATGATGTGCGTCTGGCGATTCGCGACGGCTGTTTTGCAGCCATGGAATGGCTGGCCGGGCCAGTGCACAGGTCATTCAGTTCATGCGTTTCGGGTTCCATCCAGGATGCGCCAGCGCCATGCTGGCCGCGTCACAGGCGGGGATTTGGCCCTTTGCGGACTCGATCGGGCAACAAGCGGGGCACGGACATGAAGGCAAAAGGAAAAAAACGGCTTGGCGCAAGACTGGCGCTTTTGACTTCCGCCTCCACTCTCATGTTGCCCCCTCCCGCACTGGCCGCCTCCTTTGCCCTTCCGGATGGCTCCGGCATCATGCTGGCCGCCACTGGCGGGCTTGCCGCCCTGGCTGCCTGCGCCTGGGCCTGGGTCGTGGTGCGCAAGCTGACCAGGGACAACCGCAAGGCCCGCCAGCGCATTGCCGAGCTTGAGGATGCCCTGTCCGAAAACGAGGCCCTGCTGGCCGCCGAGCCCCACGCCATGGTGGTCTGGGAGGGCCGCGAGGAAAAGCCCAGGCGCATTTCCGCGCGCCTGCACATGATCCCCGGCGTGCCGCGCAACGAGCAGGACCTGCTTGACTTCGAAGGCTGGATGGATGA
>JALSNA010000248.1 GCA_026987255.1 Hyphomicrobiales bacterium
GAGGCTCATGGCGGTTTTTCCATTCATGGTCCTTCTCTCCTGCTTGTTTCGGGTGTCCATCACGCAAGCCCTAGCAAGGCGTGCATGAACGGCAGATGAAAATGGCCATCTAGGGTCTGTTGACGTTTGCCGGGTCACACCGGTTTCATCTCAAAATTCACCAGTGCCAGCCAATTTTGTGCAGACAGGGTGATCCCCTTTCAAGCAAAATTGGCGCCGCAATGGTGGATTTTGGCGAAATCCCGAAGGGACGCGGCGAAAATTGCCCCCAGCGCGCGAATTTTCCCTTCCGATCAGACGATCGCTGCGGTCAAATTCATCACGCTGGAAGCAATTTTCGCCAGCGCCGGTGCGATCCGGCAAACGTCAACAGACCCTAGGTTCAGTCAGGTTTTTGCCACACCGACAGGAAATGCGGCACGTCCTTGCGCCCCGCGATGATGAAAGGCTCCAGGGAGAGGCGAACGAGCCCGGCATCGGAAAAGCCGTTCAGTTCGGCTTCCGACAGGGGCCAGGGCGGGCCAGCGGCGGGCTCGTCATCGCCGCGGGCGCGGCAGATGACCAGCATGCGCCCGCCGGGCTTGAGAAACGACGCCAACGGGGCAAAGGCGCTTGCCCGGATGTCCAGCGGCAGGCTTTGCAAGGTGTAGGTCTCATGGACGAAATCGAAGGCTTGCCGCCATTGCCGCGGGGCATCGAAGAGATTGGCGGCCACGAATGTCACCGGCGTTTGCCGCCAGCGTTTGCGCGCCCAGCGCACCGCACTTGGCGAAATGTCGAAGGCGGTGACATCGTAACCGGCCCGGCTCAGGGCCAGGGCATTGTCGCCCAGCCCGCAGCCCACCTCCAGCGCCCTGCCGCGGTGCGGGCCATTGGCGGCGAGCCATTCGGCGAGGACGGGATGGGCCTCCTGATCGGCCCAGGGGATCAAGGCGGGATCGCCGCGGGCGCTTTCATAGAGGGCATCGAAGGTTTCAAGGAAGCGCGCCTTGCCCAGTGCCTTCTGGATGGCGCTGGCATGATCGCGGGCCCTTTGGCGGTTTGGCGCTGCGGCGCGCACCTTGCCGCTTTGCGCGATTCTCCTGCCGTTCATGCCTTTTTCTCCCATTGGCCAGAGGCGTTCTGCCGCCAGTAGGTCATGTCCAGATCCTCATTGCCGGCGAGCTTGCGCCACAGGGAGCGGGCGGCCTCCACGGCGGACGGATCGGAGGCCGGGAACATGACGATGACGCGCTCCATCCGCTCCAGATCGGCGCGGCGCGGCGCGGCCCCATCGATGCAGAACAGGACATTGGCATGGTTGGGATTTTCCTCATCCGCGGTGAGCCAGACTGGCTGCAAGGCGGCATGCTCCTCGCCGCTCATCGCGTGGGGGATGAAGCTCTCATCGCGCCAGGCCCAGATGGCATCGGACAGATGCCGCAGGCGCTGCGGCAGTCCTGAGCGCACAACGGCCCGCCAGCCGCGCTGCAAGGTCTTGTCCAGCAGCAGGGGCAGCACCTTCTCCAGGGGCTGGCGCTCCAGGTGATAAAAGAGAACCTCCGTCATGGCCCCATCCAACCTTGGCAGGCTCTCCCGGTCAAGGGCGCAATTGCGCCAAGGGATTGAACAGGCGGGTGAAAGGGCGTTATATGACGAAAATGCAACAAGCAAAGAGGGGCGTCACATGCGCGGGAAGTTCAGCACGGTCATCATTGCGGCCCTTGCCGGGTGGGCGGCTGCCAGCATGCCGGCCAGGGCCATCATGATCTGCGACTGCTGCGCCAGCAAGGCGCCGGCGGCCTGCGAAAGCGCCTGCCAAAGGGCCACGAAAGAGTTCTGTCAGCCGCAAATCGTCCTGGACAAGAAGAGCAAGGGCAAGCCGCTCAATGGCGTAAACCTGAAATATCTCGACTTGTCGGGGCTTGCCCCGGCGCAGCTCGAGAAGGTGCGCAAATGGGCCGAAAAGGAGCGGCGCAAGGCCGAGCGGCGCTTTCGCAAGGCGCGCCTGATGATCCTGTGGGGGCACAAGGACAAGAGCACCTTTGGCCCCGCGCAGGCCCAGCGCGACGAGGCCATCGTCAATTACCAGCACATCATGCGCGCCTACCGGCAGGCCATGCACGAGGCCAGGCGCAAGGATTGATTTCGCGCCCGGGCCTGCCCATATCCAGAGCATGGAAGCATGGATGAAAGTTCTGCCGCGCATCGCCCGCGGTGCAATAGCCGAAGCCTTCGGCGAACCGGCTCTGACGCGAGATCAGGTCAATGCCCTGGTGGCCGAATATCCGCAGCTGGCGCAGGAACGCGCCGCCTTCGTCACCTTGCACAAGCATGGGCAGTTGCGCGGCTGCATCGGCTCCATCGTGCCCACCCGCCCCTTGATCGAGGATGTCATGGCCAATGCCAAGGCGGCGGCCTTCAAGGATCCCAGGTTTGCGCCCCTGTCGCGCGATGAACTCGACGAAATCGGCATCGAGGTCTCGGTGCTCACCATCCCGAAACCCCTGCCCTATGCGGATGTGGAGGACTTGCGGCGCAAGATCAGGCCCGGAACAGATGGCGTCATCATCCGGCTGAACGGGCGGCAGGCCACCTTCCTGCCCTCCGTGTGGGAGCAATTGCCTGATTTCGATCAGTTCTTCGCCCACCTGTGCGCCAAGGCCGGCCTGCCCGCTGACTGCCTTGCCATGCATCCGGACGTCCATGTCTATCAGGCCGAAAAGGTGCGCGAGCAGGACCTTTCCTGAGCCTTATCCCATCTCCTTGCGGCGCACGAACTCGTCCAGCAGGCGCACCCCCCAGCCGGAGCCCCAGCTGGCGTTGATGTCGGTCTTTTCCGCCGCCATGGCGGTTCCGGCCACGTCCAGGTGCGCCCAGGGGGTTTCGCCCACATAGCGCTTGAGGAACTGTGCCGCGGTGATGGAGCCGGCATTGCGGCCGCCGGTGTTCTTCATGTCGGCCACGTCATGATCGATCAGCTTGTC
>JALSNA010000249.1 GCA_026987255.1 Hyphomicrobiales bacterium
CTCAGCGCACAAATGCCCGCAGCGGGTGCGCAAAACCCCTTTTGCAAACACATCCAAAAAAGCCTCGATCATCCATTGGGGCGAGCCTGGGGGCGGAACAACATGTGTCCTTGCATAATGCCCGGTCAGCGCCGGCGTAAAGCGCCCACCGGCCTGCCTGACGTGATTGTGAAGGCCGCTCACGAAGGATTTTGTGCCTTGTCCGCCCGCCCGGGCAGGATGCAGATGGCGTTGCGGTCGACGATGCAGTCGGTGGCCATGGCGCCGATCCAGATGGCAAACAGCGCCGCCCAGGCCACCAGGGCAAAGACCGAACCGCCGGTCACGCCCGCGCCCACCGCGCAGCCGCCGGCCAGCATGCCGCCAAAGCCCATGAGCGTGGCCCCCAGCAGATAGCGCTTCATGGAATGCCCGCCCTGCCAGCCTTGCAGTTTCAGCTCCCCGGCCAGCCATGCGGCCAGGAAGGAGCCCGCAAAGACCCCCGGCACCAGCCCGATGTTGAACCCGAGGTGCCGCGCCGGGCGCACCAGGAAGAGCATGAGCGTATCGGCGGAAGGGCCGGTGAAGGTCAGGGATTTGACCGGGATGATGGAGAACGAGGAGATGGACATGGCATAGGTGAATAGCCATCCGGCAACGATCGTCAGCCCCACCAGCCCGGCCTGCATGGCCAGCTTGATGCCGATGGCGTTGCGGCGCGCGAAATGGATCCCGGCGGCCAGCCACACAAGGCCGATGGCGATGCCCGACCAGCCGGGCAGCCCCGCCGCGTCGAGCATGTTGGCCCCGTCATTGGCCGGGATGATCCACAGGGCGGCCAGCCAGTCGCGCAGCGGCGACAGCGCCCCGTGCAGGGAGGCTTGGGCAGCGACGGCGAAGATCAGTCCCGACAGCAGGGCGCGCAGGTTGCCGGTGGCCGAAAGCACCAGCAGCCGCGAGCAGCAGCCGCGCGAGAGCACCATGCCGATGCCGAACAGGAGCCCGCCGATGATGGCCCCCGACATGGAGCCGGCCGAGGCCAGGAACTTGGTCTGCGAAACATCGATGATGCCGGTGTAATCGAGCAGTTGCGTGCCGGTCACGGCGATGGCGAAGACGAACAGCCAGACCGCCAGCGTGTGGTCATGCCTGCCGCGCGAGAAGGTGATGACCGCCGAGCGCAGGCAAAAACGCGAGCGCTGGGCGAAAAAGCCGAACAGCGCGCCAATGAGGAATCCGCCGGCCACCGCCAGCGTGGATTCGCCAAACAGATCGATCAGGCTCACAAGATACATCGCCGCATTCCCCTTGTGCAATCATTGCTCCAACAGCAAGCCGTTTTCCTTGATCCAGGTCAACCGGAAAGTCCGGATCGCTTGCCGCATGGGGAAAACCATTGGGCATCTTCATTAACTGTCTTAAGGACCATCCTCATCCCCTGCCAACCACCCGTAGTGTCCCATGATCGGGGTGGCTGGCAGGGGATGAGGATGGACGCGCAGGCGTTTTTGGAGACTCCCCATTGAGAAACCGCGGCAAAAGGGCTAATTTTGCAGGTGTAATGCTGCGGCTGATGTGCCCTGCGCTTGCGGATCGGGCCTGCGGGCGGGGCAGGAGATGCTCAAGGGATGCCAAGGCGGGCTGTTGCGGAATGAAAAGCTGATGCTGGATATGATGCGCAAATGGGGCTTGAGGGCAGGGCTGCTGCTGGCGGCCCTGGGCCTGAGCGGCTGCGCGCAATCCGGCCTGGAGCCCACCATCCGGGCCGCCGCCTTCTCCGGTCAGGGCGGCGCGGCCGGGCAGTCCCATGATTTAGCCTCCCCCATGGCCTATCTGGCCAGGCTTTTCGGCGCCGGCAAGCCCTCCGGCCCCAACGCGGCCATGCGGCAGAAACTGGGCGATGAACTGGCCGCGCGCATGCTCAAGAAAGTGCATCTGGCCACGGACAAGACCCTTTCCGCTCAGGCAAGGGCCATCCTTGCGCGCCTGGCGCGCGCCCCTTCCGCGGCCGGTGAGCCCTGGCGCGTCTATGTCGTCGAGGACAAGCTGGCCAATGCCTTCACCACCGGCGGGGGGCATATCTTCATCACCACCGGCATGATGCGCATCCTGCGCGATGACGCCCTGATCGCCGCCGTCATCTCCCATGAGATGGGCCACAACATCCTCTCGCACGTCATTCAGGCGCAGAAGAAAAAGGCCGAAACGCGCAATCTGCACAAATATTCCCGCGAGGTCCTCTCCGGCCGCATGAAGCTGGACTGGCTGGGCCGCATGGTCTCCTTTCTGGCCACCACCTCGTTGAACCGCTATTCGCGCAACCAGGAGGACGAGGCCGACGCCAAGGGCATGGAGATCCTGGTCGCGGCCGGATACAAGCCCGATGCCGCGCTGCGCACCTTCGACCGTCTCTCCAGCGTCTACAAGGACGAACCGGCGCTGGTGAACTTCTTCTACGGCAACCATCCGACATACAGATACCGCCGCTGGCATCTGGTCAATCTGATCCGCGCCCATTTCCGCAAGCAGGCCGGATTGCCCCCCGTCCGGCGGGCCAATTTCGGCGCCGCAAAAAAGGCTCCCCCGCCTGCACCCGCGCCACCAGCGCCGGACGAGCCGGTGGAAGGCCTGTGGTGAGCCTTCAGCCGATGAATCCCGGTCGCATGTGAACTATTCACAGCGGATTGAATACACACCATTCCATGGCATCTTGATACCCCGTGAATTGCAAGGTTCTGACAGATTGGTTATGACGGATTTCCGTCAGAACCTTGCAATTCACTCAGGGCAAAAATGATGTTCTGCTGGCGCCGGGCCGCCCCAAGCCAGCAGGACGCCTTGCCTTTTCTGAAGAAAAGCATTTCCAGCCTGCTTTACAGGCTGGAAATCTTTTTCTTCACGTCCAGACTGCGCCGGACGAGCCGGTGGAAGGCCTGTGGTGAGCCTTCAGCCGATGAATCCGAGGATTTTCTTCACGTCGTGATAG
>JALSNA010000250.1 GCA_026987255.1 Hyphomicrobiales bacterium
CCCATGGTCCCATGCGCATCATCACGAATTGCGGTGCGCCGCGCATTCCCTCTCCGGCATGGCGGGCAGCGGCGCGGCTGAGCCGGGCCCATTCCATGGCGCTGCCAGGCGGGCAGGAGGCCGGGCGGATCGTCGACAACCGGCTGACGCAGCTGCTGTTCAAGGGCCCGGCGCTGATCGGCCCGGCGCGGATTCAGGCCAGCTTGCGCGAAACACGACAGGGCAGTTTGCTGGAGATGGCGCATGATGCCTTTGTGCGGTGCTGCGGATTGATGCACAGGCGGCGGCTGTTTCTGTCGCCAGACGGGCAGGATTTGCGCGGCGAGGACAGCTTCATCCCGGAAGAAGGCAGGGAAGCTGAAAACACGAGGATGCCTTTTTCCCTGCGCTTTCATCTGCATCCGTCCGTGGATGCGAGCCTGTCGCGCGATGGCCGCTTCGTCATCCTGCGGCTGGCCGACAAGAGCTGCTGGCGTTTTTCGGCGCGCGGCGGCGCGCTCTTGCTGGAAGAGAGCGTTTTGCTGGCTTCTGAAAAGGGGCTCAGGCGCTCCCGCCAGATCGTTGTGGAGGGCACGGCTGGTGGCGGGGAGACGACGGTGAAATGGGCCTTGCGGCGCATGGAAGAGGCGCCAAGGCGCAAGAAACGGGCGGGCAAGGAGGCTTGCCCGCAACTGCCGCTGTAAAATCCTGCACGCTGTCTTCTTCCCTGCTTTCTCCCTCCCCACCCCCCTGCGGCCTTTTGACGGGGGAAAGGCGCGCACGGCGGTTTTCCTTGCGCGGATGATTTGCTATTGCCTCCTGACAGTTGCTTTTTCCCATCCGCGTTCAAGGAGGCCATCATGCCACAGCCCGTGCGCCGCGCGCTCATTTCCGTTTCCGACAAGACAGGCCTGGTGGAATTTGCCCGCGCCCTTGCCGGCAGGTTCGGGGTGGAGATCCTTTCCACCGGCGGCACGGCCAGGGCGCTGAAGGAGGCCGGGGTAATGGTGCGCGACGTTGCCGATGTCACCGGCTTTCCCGAAATCATGGACGGGCGGGTCAAGACCCTGCATCCGGCCATTCACGGCGGGCTTCTGGCGGTGCGCGGCAATGAGCAGCACGAGGCGGCCATGGCCGAACACGGCATCGCGCCCATCGATCTTCTGGTGGTCAATCTCTATCCCTTCGAGGAAACGGTGGCTTCCGGCGCCGATTACGACACTTGCGTGGAGAACATCGACATCGGCGGCCCGGCGATGATCCGGGCGGCGGCCAAGAACCATGCCTCGGTGGCGGTGGTCACGGATGCGGCCGATTACGACAAGCTGCTGGGCGACATGGAGCAGCACGGGGGAGGCACCTGCGCGAAGTTCCGCCGCAAGCTGGCGCAGAAGGCCTATGCGCGCACCGCCGCCTATGACGCGGCCATTTCCAACTGGCTGGGGGCGGTGGTGGAAAACCCGCAAGCGCCGGAGGAGGCCATGCCGCGCACCTATACGGCGCAGTTCGTCAAGAAGCAGGACATGCGCTATGGCGAGAACCCGCACCAGAGGGCGGCCTTCTACGTGGAGGCCGCCGGTGCGCCGGAGCCGTCCATCTCAACGGCGCGCCAGATCCAGGGCAAGGCGCTGTCCTACAACAATATCGGCGATACCGACGCGGCCCTGGAATGCGTCAAGCAGTTCGATGACAGCCCGGCCTGCGTCATCGTCAAGCATGCCAATCCGTGTGGCGTGGCGCTGGCAGGCTCGCTGCTGGAGGCCTATGACCGGGCCTATTCCACCGATGCCGAATCGGCCTTCGGCGGCATTATCGCCTTCAACCGCGAGCTGGACGAAAAGACCGCCGCCGAGATCGTCTCGCGGCAGTTCGTCGAGGTGATCATTGCGCCGAAGGTCTCCGAGGGAGCCATTGCGGCGGTGGCAAAGAAGAAGAACGTGCGCCTGCTCGAATGCGGGGAATGGCCGCAAAGGCCCGCGCCGCGGCTGGACATGAAGAGGGTCAATGGCGGGCTTTTGGTGCAGACGGCGGATCTTTCCCTTTACAAGGAGCTGAAGGTGGTCACCAGGCGCCAGCCCACGGAAGAGGAGATGCGCGATCTGCTCTTTGCCTGGAAGGTGTGCAAGTTCGTCAAGTCCAACGCCATCGTCTATTGCCGCGACAACATGACCATAGGCGTCGGCGCGGGGCAGATGAGCCGGGTGAACTCGGCGCGCATCGCGCGCATCAAGGCCGAGCAGGCCGGGCTCGATGTGGCCGGTTCGGTGGTGGCCTCGGATGCCTTCTTCCCCTTTGCCGACGGGCTGATGGAGGCGGCGGGCGCGGGGGCCACGGCGGTCATCCAGCCGGGCGGTTCCATCCGTGACGAGGAGGTGATCGCGGCGGCCGACGAGGCCGGCATCGCCATGGTGCTCACCGGCATGCGCCATTTCCGCCATTGAGCATTGCCGGCAGGACAAGGGAGATTGACATGCTGGTGACGACGACCCACAACGTCGAGGGCCGCAAGATCGTGGAATATCGCGGCATCGTGGCGGGCGAGGCGATCATGGGGGCCAACGTGTTTCGCGATTTCTTCGCCTCCATCCGCGACATCGTCGGCGGGCGCGCGGGCAGCTACGAGAAGGTCATGTCGGATGCGCGCGAAACGGCCATTGCCGAAATGACGGCGCGGGCCGCCGAGCTGGGCTGCAACGCGGTCATCGGGGTGGATATCGATTACGAGACCGTGGGGGCCAACGATTCCATGCTCATGGTGACAGCGGCGGGCACGGCGGTCATTGTTGCGTGACAGAGCCGTGCGGGCATGGCGTCATGTCTCGGCAAAGGGGCTGTTCGCCAGCTTTGCGCGCAAGGCGGTTTCATATTCCTGCCGCGCCTTTTGGCGCACCGGGCCAAAGCCGCGCAGCCGGGCCACGAGGGCGGCGATCTCCACCGCCTGGGCATGATTGCTCTTATCGAGGCGGGTCAGCAGGGTTTCGATCAG
>JALSNA010000251.1 GCA_026987255.1 Hyphomicrobiales bacterium
GGCAAAATCCCGGTGTCTTTTCGTCCGCAGGCAATACTTGAAGGTATTGGCAAGGGCGAAAAGGCTCCGGGATGAAGCATGAATCCTGCAGATGCCGTTCAAATTTATGGGGCCTGACCCTAGGGCGTAGACTCAACAAGACCCTCTTGAGCCTTGACAGGCCGGCCGGGGAAAGAACAGGGTTGGCGGGGGAATCCATGACACGCAAACCGTGACAGAAAGGCGCGAAAGACATGGGCAAAAGGGCTGTTCTTGGGATCATCGGAGGTTCCGGGCTCTATGGACTGGAGCTGGAGAATGCCTCCTGGCGGGCGGTGAAAAGCCCCTGGGGGGAGCCGTCGGATGAGTTTCTCGTTGGCGAATCGGATGGCCTGCAAGTGGTCTTTCTGCCCCGGCACGGGCGCGGCCATGTGCTCTCGCCGACGGATATCGACTATCGCGCCAACATCGACGCCATGAAGCGCCTCGGCGTCACCGACCTGGTCTCCATTTCCGCCTGCGGCTCGTTCCGCGAGCATCTGCCGCCCGGCACCTTCGTGCTGGTGGATCAGTTCATCGACCGCACCTTCGCGCGCCAGAAGAGCTTCTTCGGCGCAGGCTGCGTGGCCCATGTCTCCATGGCCCATCCGGTTTCGCCCGCCCTTGCCGGGCACATTGCCGCCGCCTGTGAGGCGGAAGGTCTGAAATACAAAAGCGGCGGCGTCTATCTGGCCATGGAGGGCCCGCAGTTCTCCACCCTGGCGGAATCCCACATGTATCGCGCCTGGGGCTGCGATGTCATCGGCATGACCAACATGCCGGAAGCCAAGCTGGCGCGCGAGGCGGAGATCAAGTATGCCACCGTCGCCATGGTCACCGATTACGATTCGTGGCATCCGCACCATGGCGAGGTGGACATCACCGCCATCATCCAGACGGTGCACGACAACGCCCACCACGCCGCCGCCCTGGTGGCCCGCCTGGTCAAGGACTACCCGCGCGACTTCGAACCCTGCCCGGCCGGCTCCGACACCGCCCTGGAGCACGCCATCATCACCGCCCCGGACAAGCGCGACCCGGAGCTGTTGCAAAAGCTCGACGCCATCGCCGGCCGCGTCCTGGGCAAGACGGGATAAAAGGCCGCTCAGCCCAGCCGCGCCTCGATGGCATCCCAGATCATCGCGGCGATGTCCTTGCCGCCGAATTTCTTCACCTCGCGGATGCCGGTGGGCGAAGTGACGTTGATCTCGGTGAGCCAGCCGCCGATGACATCGATGCCGGTGAAGATCAGCCCGCGCCGCTTCAGCTCCGGGCCGATGCGGGCGCAGATTTCGCGCTCGCGCTGCGTCAGTTCCGTGGGCTCGGCGCGCCCGCCCACGTGCATGTTGGAGCGCGTCTCGCCCGCCTGCGGCACGCGGTTGATGGCCCCGCCCACCTCGCCATCCACCAGGATGATGCGCTTGTCGCCCGCCGTCACGTCGGGGAGATATTTCTGGGCGATGAAGGGCTCGCGGAAGGACTGCTCGAACAGCTCCACCAGGGCCAGGAAGTTGCCGTCATCGGAGGTCAGCTTGAACACCCCGGCGCCGCCGTTGCCATAAAGCGGCTTGAGGATGATGTCGCCATGTTGCCGGCGGAAGTCGATGAGGGCGGCCAGATCGCGCGTCACCAGGGTGGGCGGCGTCAGATCGGCAAACTCCAGCACGAAGAGCTTTTCCGGCGCATTGCGCACCTGTGCCGGGTTGTTGACCACCAGGGTCTTTGGGTGAATGCGCTCCAGCATGTGGGTGGCGGTGATATAGGCCATGTCGAAGGGCGGATCCTGGCGCATGAGCACCACGTCGGCCTCGGCCAGGTCGAGCCTTTCTTCTGGCGCGGCGCAGAAATGATTGCCCGGCACATCGCGCACCAGCACCTGCGCGCCGCGCGCCGAAACCCCCTGCGGCGTCATGGCCAGGTTTTGCGGCTGATAGACGAACAGGCCATGGCCGCGCGCCTGCGCCTCCAGCATCAGCGCGAAGGTGGAATCTCCGGCAATGCCGATCCCTTCGATGGGGTCCATCTGCACCGCGACTTTCAGGCCCATGCCGTTTCTCCTCACCATTGCCCCAATTCGCCCGCATCCAGCACATTGACCAGGTGAACGGGCCACATCCATTCATTTACGGCCACCAGATCGAAACGGCAAGCGCCGTTCAAGGCCTGCGGATGCGCCGCCAGCCACCAGCGCGCCGCCTTGATGAGCCGCCTTTGCTGCTGTGGCCGCAAGGCGGCGATGGCGTCCTCGTGGTGCTTGCGTTTCTTGACCTCGATGAAGGCCGTGACACCGCCTCTTTGGGCAATGATGTCGATTTCGCCAAGCGGCGTCTTCATGCGCCGCGCCACGATGCGCCAGCCCCTGGCGCGCAGCATCAGCGCCGCTGCCGCCTCCGCCGCCAGCCCGGCGCGGTATCGCCGCATCCGGTTCATGTCTGTTTCAGCTTCATCGCCATGTCATGGACATCGCGCCTGGGCAGGCCGAAGCGGCGCGCCACCTGGGCGGCCGCCTTGCCGGCCGGTTTGTCCTTCAGGGCCTCCCTGAGAGCCTGAAGAACCTCCTCGGCGGATGTCTCCTTCGCGCCCTTTTGCGGCGGCGCGATGACCAGGGTGATCTCGCCCTTGATGCGCGCCCGCGCGGCCATGTGGCGGGCCAGCTCATCGAGCGGCAGGCGGATGACCTCCTCGTGCAGCTTGGTCAGCTCGCGGCACAGGGCGGCAGGGCGCGGGCCGAAGATCTCCGCCAGGTCGAAAAGGGCGCGCACGATGCGGTGCGGGCTTTCGAACAGAATCACCGTGGCCTCGATATCGGCCAGTTCGTTCAGCCACTTGCGCCGCGCGCCCCCCCTGGCCGGGGCAAACCCGGCAAAGAGAAAACGGTCCGAGGCCAGCCCGGAGACCGCCAGCGCCGCCAGCGCCGCAGACGGCCCCGGCAGGCAATGCACCTCA
>JALSNA010000252.1 GCA_026987255.1 Hyphomicrobiales bacterium
CAGGACTCATAAAGAGGGATGGCAGATGCAGGATTCAGACAAAATCCCGGTGTCTTTTCGTCCGCAGGCAATACTTGAAGGTATTGGCAAGGGCGAAAAGGCTCCGGGATGAAGCATGAATCCTGCAAATGCCGTTCAAATTTATGGGTCCTGACCCTAGATGGCCATTTTCATCTGCCGTTCATGCACGCCTTGCTAGGGCTTGCGTGATGGACACCCGAAACAAGCAGGAGAGAAGGACCATGAATGGAAAAACCGCCATGAGCCTCTGCGCAGGCCTGTCCCTGATCATTGCCGCCACAATCACGCCAGCGCAGGCCGGCAAGCACACCGCGCGCAACATTCTGCTGGGGGTTACCGCCGCCATCGGCGCCGCCGCCGTCGTTGGCGCTGTCACCTCGGCCTCGCGGGCGCGCGCGAATGCCCCTGACCGCCTGGGCTTTCGCGATCGCGCCCTGGAGGTCTGCATGCGCGCCGCCGACCGCGACAATGCCCGCAGGGGCGGTGACGGAGTGGAGTTCCTGCAGCTCAAGAGAGCGAAAAGAAAGAGCTATGGCGTCAGGATGAAGATACTTTTGCGCTCCTACGAGCCCTGGGGCAGCGAGCGCCGCGTCATCAAGTGCAAGGTGCGCCGCAATCTGCGTCTGAAGAGCCTCGTGTGGTATTGACCGGGACTTACAGGGAGGCCGCCGCCCTTGCCGCCTGTCCGTAATGGCCCGAGAGAATGCGCAATTGCGCCGCCACCCGCGACAGCGCCTCGCTGGACAGCCCCATGTCCTGGATGGTCTTGACCAGCAGCTCCTCGCGGATGTCGCGATAGCGCCCGCAGGCCCGCGCCCCCTTGTCGGTGATGGTGACGGTCTTTTCCTTGCCCTTGCGGCCGGATTTCACCAATCCCGCCTTTTCCAGCTTGCGCACCGCATAGGTGACCAGGTGGGTGTCCTCCACGTTGAGCACCAGGCACAGATCGGCCAGGGTCTTGGCCCGCTCGCGGTGATTGACCGCATGGACGATGAGCACATCCAGCGGCCCCAGCCCCGGTTCTCCGGCCGCCGCCATGCAGCGCACCATCCAGCGCTCGAAGGCATGGAAGGCCAGGATCATGCCGAACTCCAGCTCCGAGAGGGCAGGGGCCGCCCCGTCGGCCAGATGGGCGGAGGAAACGATGGGGCCCAGTGTTTTCCTTTCCGTCATCATCTCCCCTCCCCTTGACGTGTTGTGGCCTGATCCTAATGCGCCATCATCGAACGGGGCAACCATGTGGCGATTTCCGGCACCGCGATGACGATGATCACCGCCACGCACATGAGCAGGAAGAACGGCAGCGCGGCGCGCGCGATATAGAGGATGTCCCGCCCTGTCAGCCCCTGCAACACGAAAAGGTTGAATCCCACTGGTGGGGTAATCTGCGCCATTTCAACCACCAGAACAATATATATGCCGAACCATATGAGGTCGAGTCCGGCCTGTTCGATCATCGGGATGATCACCGAGGTGGTCAGCACCACCACCGAAATGCCATCCAGGAACATTCCCATGATGATGAAGAACACGGTCAGGGCCGCCAGCAGCTCATAGGGGGACAGGTGCAGGCTGCCGATCCATCCGGCCAGATCGCGCGGGATGCCGGTAAAGCCCATGGCCACGGTGAGAAACGAGGCCCCGGCCAGGATGAAGGCGATCATGGCCGAGGTGCGCACCCCGCCCATGAGCGAATCCACGAAGCTTTCCCTGGTCAGCGAGCCCGACAGCCACGACAGGATGAGCGCAAAGACCACGCCCAGGGCGGCCGCCTCGGTGGGAGAGGCCAATCCGGCATAGATGGAGCCGATGATGGCGGCGATGAGCAGCATCACCGGCGCAAGATGGCGGATGGCCGCCAGCTTTTCGCGCAAGGTCCATTTTTGATGCTCCTGCGGCACGCCCTGCGGATGCACCAGGGACCAGACCATGACATAGCCCATGAACAGCACCACCAGCAGAAGGCCGGGCAGCACCCCGGCGATGAACAGCCGCGCGATGGACTGGTCCGTGGCCACGCCATAGACGATGAGAATGATCGAGGGCGGGATGAGCAGCCCCAATGTTCCCGATCCGGCCAGGGTGCCGATGCTCATGCGCTTGTCATAGCCGCGCTTGCCCAGTTCGGGGATGGTCATGCGCCCTATGGTCGCCGCGGTGGCCGCCGAGGAGCCCGAAACGGCGGCGAAGATGGCGCAGCCCAGGATGTTGACATGCAGAAGACGGCCCGGAATGCGCGTCAGCCAGGGCGAGAGGCCGCGGAACATGTCCTCCGAGAGCCGGGTGCGAAAGAGAATCTCGCCCATCCAGATGAACATCGGCAAAGCCGCCAGGGCCCAGGAGTTGGAGGCCCCCCAGATGGTTGTCGCCATGGCCTGTCCCACCGGCGCATTGGTGAACAGCGCCAGCCCCGCCAGGGCCACCGTCAGCAGCGAAATGGCCACCCAGACCCCCATGCCCAGCATGAAGAACAGAATGGCCAGCAGAACCAGTCCGGGAAAAAGCTGTTCCATCAGATTTCCCCCTCGATCTCTTCGGCCAGGGAGGCTTCGGCGCGTTCGTGGCGCATGTAGGAGGGCTCGGCGCCGCTGAGCACCTGCCACAGGTCGTCCACGAAGGCGATGGTGAGGATGATCAGTCCGGCCAGCATGGCGGTTTGCGGAATCCACAACGGCACCGGAATGATGCCGATGGAGACTTCGTGAAACTGCCAGGAATCGAGCACCATCAGGGCGGTGTTCCAGGCAAAGAAGCCGCTGACCAGCGCGCCAACCGACAGCCCGAAAAGCTCGATCAGGCGCCGCCTGATCCCTTGCGCCTTGCGGATGAACAGGTTGACCCGGATGTGCGCCCCGTGCCGCAGGGTATGGGCCAGGGCAAAGAAGGAGGCCGCGGCCAGGAAGAAGCCGGAGAACTCCGCCGCGGAGGGCACCATGAGCCCGTAGCGGTCGCCGCTGATCCAGAAGACCACGTTGTCGATCATGCGCAGGGAGACCTGCGCCACCACGATGAGGCAGATGGCGATCAGACACAGGGCGGCAAGGATCCCCGAATAGCCATAGAGCCGGTCCAGAAAGGCGCGCATGGAACCTCCCGCATCCCCTTTGCGAGTTCAAGCGTTCAGGCGGAACAACCGGGGCCGCCAGATGAAAGGGCGGCCCCGGCCTGCAGGGAGGTTACTGGTTGTAGGCGTCGAGGATGGCCTTGCCGTCCGCGCCCGCCTTGGCGGCCCAGTCGGCGGTCATCTTCTTGCCGATTTCCTTCAGGCCGTTCATCAGCTCGGCAGACGGGGTGACCACGACCATGCCGTTCTTCTTCAGCACGGCGAGCTTGTCGTTGGTCTCCTTGACCGAAGCGGCCCAGCCGCGCTCCTCGGCCTTGGCGGCAGCGTCCATGACCGCCTTTTGCTGATCGGCGGGCAGCTTCATGAAGGCCTTCTTGTTGACGATCACCATGTTCTTGGGCAGCCACGCCTGGGTGTGGTGGAAGTATTTCACGAAGTCCCAGGCCTTGGAATTGGCGCCGGTGGAGGGCGAGGTGATCATGGCGTCCACCCGGCCGGTGGAGAAGGCGGTGGGAATGTCGGGCGCCTCCACCTGGGTGGGCACCGCGCCGGCCAGCTTGGCCAGGGTCTCGGTGGCGACGTTGTAGGCGCGCATTTTCAGGCCCTTCATGTCGGCCAGGCTTTTCAGCTCCTTCTTGGCGTAGATGCCCTGCGGCGGCCACGGCACGGCATAAAGCAGCTTCAGGCCCTGGGCATCCAGCTTCTTGGCGATCACCGGCTTGGAGGCCGCCCACAGCTTCTTTGCCTGCTCGTAGTTGGTGGCCAGGAAGGGAATGGAATCAACGCCGAACACCGGATCCTCGTTGGACAGGCGCGAAATGAGCACCTCGCCGATGGGCGCCAGGCCGCGGCGCACGGCATTCTTGATTTCCGGATGCTTGATGAGCGATCCGGCCGAATGCACCTTGATCTTCAGCGCCCCCTTGGTGGCCGCATCCACGTCCTTGGCGAACTGGTAGATGTTCTGGGTGTGGAAGTTCTTGTCGCCATAGGGCGTGGGCATGTCCCAGGTCGTGGCCTGTGCCGCCTGGGCCAGGCCGGTGGCGAGAACGCCGGTCAGGGCGAATTTCATGGCAATGTTCATCTTGGATACCTCCCTTTTTTCGAGCGTGGCAAGTGTAAGCCTTTTGGCCCCTCGTTTCCACATGATAGCCATCAAAAACGATTTGTCCATAATTTCTTGACGTTTTTGAAAATCGGTGTTTCCATGGCCGCACATGGATTCACTCCGGTTTCCCTTCACGGAAAAAGCTGACATGGCGAAAGACAAGAAGACCGAAAGAGATGGCCGCTGGCGGTTCTGGATCGACAGGGGGGGCACCTTCACCGACATCGTGGCGCTCACCCCGAAGGGCAAGGTCAGGGCCATGAAGCTCCTGTCGGAAAATCCCGAAAGCTACCCCGATGCCGCCATCGAGGGCATCCGCCGCTTTCTGAAGCTCAAGCCGGGCCAGCCCATTCCGGCCGGGCGCATCGCCGAGGTCAAGATGGGCACCACCGTGGCCACCAATGCGCTGCTGGAGCGCAAGGGCGAGCGGGTGGCGCTGATCACCACCAGGGGCTTTGCCGATGCGCTGGAAATTGGCTACCAGGCGCGCCCGGATCTGTTCGCCCTGAAGCTGCAAAAGCCCGAGCTTCTTTATGAAAAGGTGGTGGAGCTGGATGAGCGCATCACCGCTGGCGGCCAGCAACTGGCCGCGCCGGACATGGAGCAGGCGCGCGCCCGGCTCGAGGAGTTGAAAGAGGAGGGCTTCGACTCCATCGCCATTGTCTTCATGCACGCCTGGCGCTACCCGGCCCATGAGCAGAAGGTGGCCCATCTGGCGCGCCAGATGGGCTTTGCCCAGGTTTCGGTGTCGCATGAGGTCTCGCCGCTGATGAAGTTCGTCTCGCGCGGCGACACCACCGTTGTCGATGCCTATCTGACCCCCATCCTCAAGCGCTATGTGAACCGCGTGGCCGCCGAGCTGGGGCTGGACAAGGACGCGGATTTGCGCCTGATGTTCATGATGTCCTCCGGCGGGCTGACCTCGGCGGAGCTTTTCGAGGGCAAGGACGCCATTCTCTCCGGCCCCGCCGGTGGCGTGGTGGGCATGGTGCAGACCGCCCGCCTGGCCGGATATGACAAGATCATCGGTTTCGACATGGGCGGCACCAGCACCGACGTGGCCCATTTCGACGGCCAGTTCGAGCGCGCCTTCGAGACCGAGGTGGCCGGGGTGCGCATGCGCGCGCCCATGATGCGCATCCACACGGTGGCGGCGGGCGGCGGCTCCATCCTCTCCTATGACGGCCAGCGCTTCCGTGCCGGGCCGGAATCGGCCGGGGCCAATCCCGGCCCCAAGTCCTACCGGCGCGGCGGGCCCTTGGCGGTCACCGACGCCAATGTGCTGCTGGGGCGCATTCACCCCGATCATTTCCCGGCCATCTTCGGCCCCAATGGCGATCAGAAGCTGGACCGGGGGGCGGTGCGCGAAGCCTTTGCAGATATCGCCCGGCGCATCGGCGATGGCCGCGCTCCGGAGGATGTTGCGGAAGGATTCTTGCGCATCGCCACGGAGAACATGGCCAATGCCATCAAGAAGATTTCCGTCCAGCGCGGCCGCGATCTGGCCGAATACGTGCTCAACTGTTTTGGCGGCGCAGGGGCCCAGTTCGCCTGCCGCATCGCCGACAATCTGGGCATGACGCGGGTGCTCATCCATCCGCTGGCCGGGGTGCTCTCCGCCTATGGCATGGGCCTGGCCGACATCAGCGCCTCGCGCGCCCGCGCCATGGAACAGCCGCTCAATGCCGATGGCGTAAAATCGGCGCGCGCGGCGGCCCACAAGCTGGCAAGGGAGGTGCTGGCCGAGCTGGCGGGCCAGGGGGTGGACAAGAAGGCGGCGCGGCTGCGCAAAATGGCGCTATTGCGCTATGACGGCTCCGACACCACCTTGCCGGTGCGCCTGCGCAAGAATCCGGAGAAGATGCGCAAGGCCTTTGAAAAGGAGCACGCCCGCCAGTTCGGCTTCATCCAGCCGGACAAGGAAATCATCATCGAGGCCATCACCGTGGAGGCCGCAGGCGGTGGCGCAAGGCTTCCTGAACGGAAGAGAAAAAAGACCGAAAAGACGCCACAACCTGTTGAAACCACACGGATTTATGTGCAGGGACAATGGCTGGACGCGCCTCTGTATGAGCGCGGCAAGCTCAAGCCGGGCCAGAAGATTGCCGGGCCGGCGCTCATCGTCGAGGCCAATTCGGTCACCGTGGTGGAGCCCGGCTGGCGCGCAAAGGTCAACAGGCTGGGGCATCTTGAGCTGAAGCGCATCGCGCCGCTGCCCAGGGCGGAGGCCATCGGCACCAGCGCCGATCCGGTCATGCTGGAGATTTTCAACAACCTGTTCATGGCCATTGCCGAGCAGATGGGGGTGACCTTGCGCAAGACGGCCAGCTCGGTGAACATCAAGGAGCGGCTGGATTTCTCCTGCGCCATTTTCAACCACAAGGGCGAGCTGGTGGCCAATGCGCCGCACATGCCGGTGCATCTGGGCTCCATGGACCGCTCGGTGGAGACCATCATCGCCCAGAATCCGGACATGAAGCCGGGCGATGTCTTTGTCCTCAACGCGCCCTACAACGGCGGCACCCATCTGCCGGACATCACCGTGGTCACGCCGGTTTTCATGGGGCCTGGCAAACCGCTCTTCTATGCTGCCTCGCGCGGCCATCATGCGGACATCGGCGGCACCGCGCCGGGCTCCATGAGCCCTGATGCCACCCGCATCGATGAAGAAGGCGTTCTGATCGACAATTTCAAGCTGGTGGAGGAGGGGATTTTCCGCGAAGAGGCCATGCGCGATGTGCTCGCCTCCGGCCCCTATCCGGCGCGCAACCCGGATCAGAACATCGCCGATCTGAAAGCCCAGGTTGCGGCCAACGAAAAGGGCGTGCAGGAGCTGAAGAAGATGGTGGCGCACTTCGGCCTTAAGACCGTGCAGGCCTATATGCGGCACGTGCAGGACAATGCCGAGGAGAGCGTGCGCCGGGTCATCGACGCGCTCAGGGACGGCCGCTTCACCTATGAGATGGACAATGGCGCGCGCATCGCCGTGGCCATCCGGGTGGATCGCGAAAAGCGCCGCGCCACGGTGGATTTCACCGGCACCTCGGAACAGCAGCGCAACAATTTCAACGCCCCGGGCCCGGTGACGCGCGCCGCCGTGCTCTATGTCTTCCGCTGCATGGTGGGCGACAACATTCCGCTCAATGCCGGCTGCATGAAGCCCATCGACCTGATCATTCCGCAAGGCTCCATGCTCGCCCCGCGTTATCCGGCCGCCGTGGTGGCAGGCAACGTGGAGACCTCGCAGGCCATTACCGATGCGCTCTTTGGCGCCATGGGGGCGCTGGCCGCCTCGCAGGGCACCATGAACAATTTCACCTTCGGCGATGAGGCCCGCCAGTATTACGAAACCATCTGCGGCGGCGCGGGCGCCGGCCCCGGCTGGGACGGCGAGAGCGCCATCCACACCCACATGACCAATACCCGCCTGACCGATCCGGAAGTCCTGGAGTTCCGCTTTCCCGTCAGGCTGGAGCATTTCGGCATCCGCCGCGGCTCCGGCGGGGCAGGGCGGCATCATGGCGGCGACGGGACGGAACGCATCGTCGTTTTCGATGCGCCCATGGAGGTCTCGCTGCTCACCAACCACCGCAGGGTCTGCCCCTTTGGCCTCGCAGGTGGCGAAAACGGCCAGTGCGGCGAAAACGCCATCCGCCGCACGGACGGGCGCAAGGAGCGGCTGCCTTCCTGCATCACCCTGAAGGTAACCCCCGGCGAGGCCATCATCATCCGCACCCCCGGCGGCGGCGGCTATGGCAAGGCGTGAGGTTTTTTGGATAATTTCATGCCCCGATGAGGCTTTCGTAGAATGCCAGGGCCCTGTCCGCCATTGTGGCAATGCTGAACCTGGTCTTCAGCTGCTTCATGCGTTCGATGGCGCGGGCTTGCATCTGCGGATCGTCCATTGTCCTGGCAATCAGGCCGGCAAGAGCTTCGGCATCGTCAGGCGGAACCAGCATTTCACGGGGCAGCATTTCGCCAATGCCGCCAACATCGGAGGCGATGACGGGTTTGCCAGCCGCCTGAGCTTCCAGCACCACATAGGGAAAGGACTCGGCCCTTGAGGGAACGATCATGATGCGGCCCATGGGAAAGGCTTTGGCGGCAGGCATGGCCCCAGGAAATTCGATGACATCCGACAGTCCCAGTTTTTCCGCCTGGGTGACGAAGCTGTTTCTGTCCGGGCCATGGCCAACGATCATGGCGCTCAGCGGCCGCCCCTGAGCGCGCAGCAATGCCATGGCGTTCAAAAGCACGTCCACCCCCTTGAGCATGCGCAATTCTCCGATGAAGAGAAGGTCACGGGCGTCCGGGAGAGGGGGCTGGATGGTGAATTCACCGGCAGAGAGGCCATTATGAATCACCGTGGACGGACATCCCCTGATCCCCAGCTTTTCATCAAAGGTGCGCTTTTCATAGTCACAGACGAAAATCAGCCCGTCCGTGCGTTTCAGCAATAGACGTTCCACTCCCAGGAAGATGGCGCCATGGGGGCTTTTCCAGGAATAATGCAAGGATCCGCCATGTGCGGTGTAGATGGCCTTGGCGCCCAGGGAGCGGGCGGCCAGACGGGCATGAAGGCCGCCCTTGGCGCCGTGGCCATGGACGATCTGCGGCGCATGGGTATGGGCCAGAGTGCGGATTTTTCTTTGCGCGGCAAGATCGTGCACTCCGGGCAAGCGGGGTATGGGGAGGCGCTGGATGGAGATGCCGGCCTGTTGATGCATGGTCTTGAGGGCCGCATCCGCCATGGCGTTTCCTGTCAGGGAATCGCAGATGATGGCAACGTCATGCCCGGCTTTGGCCTGTTGGGTGGCGAGGTCACGCACATGGCGGAACAATCCTCCGACGGGCGCGCGGAAGACATGGAGGATTTTCATTTTTGGATGCCCTTTCAGAACCAGCGCTCACGGACGAATATGACGTCGCCGGGATAGATCTGGGTTGTCACGGGAACCTTGTATGTGCTTGTTCCATCGGCCCCTCTGCGGGTGAGCAGAACATTGCCCATGTCGGCCCGCTCGGTATAGCCGCGTGCCACGGCAATGGCATTTTGAACGGTCATGCCGGGCTGATAGGGGAAATTGCCGGCCCGCTTGACCTCACCCAGAATGAAAAAGGGCCGCAGGGCCGCAGGCTGGACGGATACGGAGGGGCTGCGCAAATAGCCATTGCGCAGCTTTCTGGTGATGGTGCGTTCGATGGCCTTCATGGTCATGCCTGCGACCGGGAAAGTGTTGATCAGCGGCATGGAAATGTTTCCCGATGGGTCAACGACATAAGACCCAGTCAGTTCCGGTTGCCCCATGACGCGGATGGTCAGTTTGTCTCCCGCGCCAACCCGGTATCCGTTGAGATATTCGTAGGCTGCGGCTTCGCCGGTGGCGCCGAAAGGCTGAATGACGCCCTTGCCATTGCGTGCCGGGGCGCGCGATGCAGGAGAGACGGCTCCCGGCCCTTCACGCAAGGAGCCCGTGGTCATGATACCGGTGCCGCCCGGTGCGGATGTGGGAGGATTATTTTCCCAGTCAGTTGCGCAGGCGGACAATGTCAACCCGGCCAATATGATGATCGCATAACGCATACGGACATCCTTTGTCATGGGCGCCGGTTTCATGGCGCTGAAAAACAATCCGGAGCGGGCCGCTTGCAGCCTGGCTCATCAGAACTCGCCGGGCAGAATATCCAAACATGGTTAGCAAGCGCTTAAGGGAAAGTATCCAAAGCCTTAACGGCAAAGACAGGAAAGGCGGATCGTTAATCAAATGGTTACCATGACAGGGCATTGTCATGGGCGGAATGGATTCATCCGTCTTCCGCAGCTGCGGAAGCCGTCAATGCACCGGCAGGATCAGGCATGACAAACCAACAGACAGCAGCGGCGGTCAACGCCATAAACATTTCCGATGTATTGCGCGGCATCGGACGGCGATGGAAGATGATAGCCCTCCTGACGCTGGCCTTTGTCGCTCTGGGGCTGCTGATCATCCTTTTGTCAAAGCCGCTTTACACGGCCGAGGCGCAGCTTTTGCTCAAGTATCAGGATTCGCCCTATACGCGCGCCAACATCAATGTGCCCATGCAGCCGCGTCAGGTTTCTGACCGGGAACTGAAAAGCCAGGTTGCGGTTCTGAAATCGCGGGATCTGGCGCTGAAGGTCATCAGAAAGCTGAAACTGGCCGGAACGGCGGAATTTGACGCCCTCAAGCGGGGCGTGAGCCTGCCGGGGCGGCTGAAGATCCTCTTGGGGTTTGCTCCCGATCCGGCTCGGCAGACCATCGAGCAGCGGGCCTTGACCACCTGGTACAAGCGGTTGAAGGTCTACAACATTCCGCAGTCCAAGATCATTGTCATCGAATACAGTTCCCACAACCCGCAAATCGCCGCGGCGGTGGCCAATACACTGGCGGCCTTATACAAGGCTTCGCAATCGCGCAAGACGGGAGAGGCGCGGGACTGGCTGAAGGAGCAGATCGGCCGTCTTACAAGGGAAGTGGAGGCGCTTGAAAAACAGGCCAGCCAATACAGGGCCCGCAAGGGCTTGTTCAAGGGGGCGCAATCGTCCCTGAGCAATCAGGAGCTTTCGGAACTCAGCTCGCAGATCATCAAGGCGGCCTCCGAGCGTTCGCATGCCCAGGCCCGCGCCAGGGCCATCCGGGAGATGCTGCGCCGGACAGGGTCGCTGGATGCCTCCGCCGAAGTGCTGAAATCCCGCCTCATCCAGCGTTTGCGCGAACAGCAGTCGCGTTTGCAAAGGCGGCTGGCCGAACTGTCCACGACCTATCTTGAGAATCATCCCAAGGTGCGCGCGGTGCGCCGGGAACTGGCCGGCCTGAAACGGCAAATCAGGTCCGAAGCGCTGAAGATTGCCGCCTCCCTTGAGCAGCAGGCAAAGATCGCGGCATCACGCGAGGCTGCCCTGAGAGCATCTTTCGCCAAGCTCAAGGCCAAGGTTTCCACCGCCTCCATTGATGAGGTGAAATTGCGCGATCTGGAACGGCAGGCGAAGAGCAAGCGTTCCTTGCTTGAAACTTATCTGATCCGCTATGGCGATGCGGAAGCGCGCGACAGGAAAATTGCCCAACTGAACACGGTGCATGTCATTTCTCCGGCGGATGTGCCCGTCATGCCCTCCTTCCCCAAGCCGGGCCAGATCATGATTCTGGCCATCCTCGCCGGCCTTGTTCTGGGGCTGGGCCTGGCTTTCATCATCGAGGTCATGGGAGCGGTTTCGCGCATGAATGCAGATGCAGGCGCCCAGCCCGCCCAGCCGCAGGTTCCGCCCCAACCGGTTCTCCAGCCGCAGTCGGGTGCGATGTCATCCCAGACGGCGCCAGCTTCTGCCCGCAAGGAGGAGCCCCGGCCCATGCCGCTGGATTCCACGGCATCAGCCGGCCCGGCCATGACAGCAACGGCCAATCTGGAACGGCGCACCCGTGGCACAATGCCGTCGCGGGCAGCTTCTCGTG
>JALSNA010000253.1 GCA_026987255.1 Hyphomicrobiales bacterium
AGCGGCGGGCGATCTGGCGCCCGGCGTGACGGGCATCGGCGACAGCGACATTCTCGTGCAGGTGCCCAGGGCGCGCCGCAAGCAGATACGCAAGACCAAGATTGCGCGGCGCAACGATCCGGTCGTCGGCACCTTGCGCGACATGTTCAGCATTTTCCGCACCAATCATCGCCGGGGAAATTTCAACCGGCAACGGACAAGCCGGACAAATTATGGCAAGATCAGCAAGCGCAAGAAGCGCGCCCGGCGCAATGCCCGCAAGGCGCAAAACTTCTGGAGCATTTTCAGATAAATCGGCTCAATGGCGGGTGGTGGCGTGAACAGTCTGGTCAAATTCGTCCTGTTTGCTTTCTTTGGGGTGTCCGCTGGCTATCTGTCAGCGCTTTACATGGCTGATGGTGCCCGCCTTGCCGGTGCAGCGCACGCCGGCGCATGGGTGATCTGGCCGGATTCGGGCAGCAGCGCGGCATCTCCCTATTCACGTCTGCACTACCTTTTGAAGGAACAGCTCCCGCCCAGCCATTTCGACCGGCTGGAATTCGAGGCCAGCCGGGATGACGCCGGGCGCAGCCTCGTTTCCTCATGCCTTTACAGGCTGGAAGGGCCGATGCCGAAAATGCGCTGGTGGGCGCTGAGCGCCTATCCGGCCAACACGGCCGATGGCGATGCAGCCGTCAAGGTCGGCGAGATTTCATCGCATGACGTGATCTATGAACCTGACGGGCATTTGAGGATTTCCCTGGCCAGCAGGGCGCAACCGGGAAACTGGCTGCCGATGCCCGCACAAGGCAATGTCGTGCTGGTCCTGCGCCTGTTCAATGCCGGCCCGGCGGCGCGGGATCAGTTGCACAATGCACCCTTGCGCATCATTCGGGAGGCATGCCTGTGACCAACCGCTTCTTCTGGATTGTTGCCTCCATTCTTCTGGCCATCATCGTGCATGTCTCCGTGGTTCTTTTCGCCGCAAGGGTCAAGATGCCGGCCCGTTTCGATATTCTGGGCAAAGCGGGCAGCGGCGGCTTCCAGGTTTTCACGCCGGACATGCTGCAAAGGTTCGACAGGCGGCCATTGAAGCATATGATTTATGGCGGCTGCCTGGTCGCTCCCGGCAAGGGGCGGGTGGAACTGAAGGCCCCCATAGAGCCTGGATACTGGTCCGTGACCCTCTATTCAGCGGGTGGTGATGTGCTTTATACGTTGAATGACCTGCATGCCGGGGTGAAGGCCATGACAATCGTATTCCAGCTCAAGGATGATGACAGCGCAGATGCCATTCAGGCTCCGCGGCTGCGCAATGGCAAACTTCTTGTGCCCCTGGATGTGGAGCGGGCATTGGCCGTGACGCAGGCATATGTGGCCCATCCCGGCGAGCGCCGGCGTAAACTGGAAAGCCTGAGCCGGACGACCTGCACGGCTTATCCCACTCCCCTGATGGCGCCAAAACTCAACTGAATCGGTGCGAGAGTTGATGTCTCAGGCCTTTTTCTTGTGGCTGGCTGCGTTGCGCAGGTTCTCCGGGTCCACGTATTCATAGCGCACGCCGGGAAAGAGGATGATCCTTGCGCATTGCGCCGGATCACCGGCCGTGGTTTTCTTGGCCCTTTTCCTGCTTGCGGCGACTGGAAAACTGATGATCTTGCCCATGATCCGCTCGCGGCCCACGCTGATGACCGCGCCCTGTTGCGGATCGCCCTTGCCGCCTCCGGTCCGGCCGGAAAGCATCGCCCGAGACTGATCCGCCTTTCCCCCGAAAATCGAATGCCATGCCAATGACAAGGCATTCGTTCCTTTCTTGAAAACCTCCCTGACAGGCTGTTTTGCAAAATCATTTAAGCCTGCGCATGGTTAACAATTGCTGAAGGCCGCAAGGACTGCTCAAGGCGCACGGAAAAAGGCCGCTTCTTGCAGGCGGCCTTTTCCATAAATCCATGAACCAATGCGCACTTGCGTGCAGAATGCCTCCCGGATCAGCGCCTCAGTTCTTTCAGCAGGCGCGCGTCGATCCTGCCGGTGGCGGGCCAGCCGCGATCGGCCTGGAATTGCCTGATGGCCTTGCGGGTGGCCGGGCCGATGCGCCCGTCGATGGCTCCCGGCGCATAGCCAAGCTGGGCCAGGCGGTATTGCACGAAGCTGACTTTGTCGCCATCAGGCGCGGCGGGGCTGATGGAGGCGGTATACTTGGCCGCCTGGGCCAGGCGGCGGTCATATTGCAGATGATCCAGGGTGGCCTGATCCGGCCGTCCGGTGACGCTCAGGCCCGCCTGGCGCTGATAGCGGGCAATGGCCTCACGGGTGGCCTTGCCATAGACGCCGTCAATCTTGCCGGAGAAATGCCCCAGCGCCGCCAGCTCCCGCTGGGTGGCCAGCACCAGGGCGGAGAAGGCCGCGCCCGCGCCCTTGCCGCGCGTTCCGGAGGGGCGCACGCTGACGCGCACCATGCGCCCGGCGGGCGCATCATCGCCATTGACCACGGCGACGAAGCTGCCGAGGCGGTCGGGACGGCCATCACCGCGGGCGGCGATCTGCCGGTGCACGGAGGCCTGAATGAAAAAGACATTATAGGCGATGGCCCCGGTAAACAGCGCGATCATGGTGGCTGTGCCCCAGCGCACGGGGCGGAACATGGCAGTCATGGCGTTTCCGTATCTTGCCCGGCTTTTTTGGGCCGGTTTCGTTGCCCATGGGTGTCTGACGGCGAGTCTAGCCACGGAGGGTTAATGGGCCGTGAATTCGAGGCCCCGGCGCATCTTGCGGGCATCTCCATCACCTGTCTTGAAGACCATCCTCGCCCCCTGCCAACCCCCCGCAGTGTCCCATGACTGGGGTGGTTGGCAGGGGGGTGAGGATGGGCGCGCCAGCGTTTTTTCAAGATCCCCTCGCGCATGGGGGCAAAAAAAGCCCCGGCAAGGCGCATATGCCAGCCGGGGCCAGTCCAGGGAGGAACAGGGAAACTATTTCTTGTCCGTCTGCGGCGTCATGGCCGAGCCCATCTTGGCGAAGCTTTCCGTCCAGGTGGTCATCATCTTCATCCACGGGGTGGGATCCATCATCTTGGCCATGGCATTGATGTAGGACGGATCGGTCATCATCTTGATATAGGGCTCCATCATTTTCGGATCGGCCCATTTCATCATGGCCTCGACGTATTGCGGATCGGTCATCATCTTGATGTAGGGCTCGATGATCTTGGGATCGACCATCTTGGCCATCATCTCCATGTAGCGCGGGTCGGTCATGATCTTCACATAGCCCTCGACCAGCTTGGGATCGGCCATCTTCATCATCATTTCCACATAGCGCGGATCGGTCATCATCTTGACGTAGGGCTCGATGAGCTTGGGGTCGGCCATCTTCATCATCATCTCGACATAGGCCGGATTGACCATCAGGTTCATCCAGTCGGTCATGAACTTGGGATCCATGACCTGGGTCATGGCCTTGGCCCAGTCATCGGTGTTGAGGGTGGCTGCCGGAGCGGCCGGCTTGGCCTCGTCCGTGGCGGCGGCGGCATAGGGTGCGGAAAGGGCAAGGCCCGCAATCAGGGCAATGGCGGCGAATTTCTTCATCATGGTCCTCTTGATCTGTCGTGCAGGGGCCTTTTGCCCCCGCCAGCTGTCATGGTCTGCGGCGGGCCGCGCGCAAGCATCCCCCACCACCGGCGGCCCGTTGCGTCACAGGCATCCCGCCGCGGCGGGCTTATGTGACGCTTTTCTTATATACGGATATTCAAATATTTAAAAGTGTTTTTTTGCCCCAGGCCGAAAAAAGCCCCGCCGGGGGCAATCCGGCGGGGCCTGAGGGGATCGCAAATCCCGAAGGACTGTTACTTGGGCAGCTTGTCGTCGACGCCCTTGACATACCAGTTCATGCCCAGAAGCGTGCCTTCATCGAGGGCCTCGCCCTTCTTGGCGCGCAGCTTGCCGGACTGGTCGTAGATGGGCCCGGCGAAGGGATTGAGCTTGCCCGCCTTGATGGCCGCCTGGGTGGCTTCGGCCATTTTCTTCACGTCTTCGGGCATGTTGGTATAAGGCGCCATGACCACCATGCCCTCGGCCAGGCCGCCCCAGGTGTCGGTGCTCTTCCAGGTGCCGTCCATGGCCGCCTTGACGCGCTTGACGTAATAGGGGCCCCAGTTGTCGATGATGGCGGTGAGCTGGGCATGGGGGCCGAACTTGATCATGTCCGAGGCCTGCCCGAAGGCGTGAATGCCCTTCTCCTCGGCGACCTGCATGGGGGCCGACGAATCGGTGTGCTGGGTGAGGATATCGGCGCCTTGCGAGATCAGCACCTTGGCGGCGTCGGCCTCCTTGCCCGGATCATACCAGGAATTGACCCAGACCACCTTGAGCTTGAAATCGGGGTTGACCGATTGGGCGCCGAGCAGGAAGGCGTTGATGCCGCGCACCACCTCCGGAATGGGGAAGGAGGCGATATATCCGGCCATGCCCTTCTTCGACATTTTGGCGGCGATCTGACCGATGATGTAGCGGCCCTGATAGAAGCGCGAGGAATAGGTGGCGACATTGGCGGCCCGCTTGTAGCCGGTGGCGTGCTCGAACTTCACCTCCGGATGGCGCTTGGCCACCTTGAGCACCGTCTCCATGTAGCCGAAGGAGGTGGCGAAGATGATCTTGTTGCCGGCCCGCACCAGGCGCTCCAGGGCGCGCTCGGCATCGGCGCCCTCGCCGACCTTTTCAAGATAGGTGGTCTGCACCGCATCGCCCAGGGCCTTGTTCACCGCCAGGCGGCCCTGGTTGTGCTGGTAGCTCCAGCCGTGATCGCCGATGGGGCCCACATAGATGAACCCGGCCTTGAACTTGTCGGCCGCATGGGCCAGCCCGGCGCTCATGGCCAGGGCGGCGGCGGCCGCGAGGATTTTCCACTTTCTCATGTCTTTCAAAGCTCCTTGCCTGTCTGCTTGACGGCGGCTGTCTTGTTGTGCGCCGGGCTGGAAGCCGCCTGCCCGCCCGGCTTTGCGAAAGGCTCAGCGGTCCGGCACGAAGGGAATGCCGATGCTGGCCGGGGTGTTGGTCAGGGTCAGGGTGCGGTTGCGCGAGATGATGACCAGGGCCACGATGGTGACGATATATGGCAGAGCGGTCAGCAATTGTGAAGGCACGCCGAAACCGGCCGCCTGCACATAAAGCCCCATGATCCACACCGCACCGAAGAGATAGGCCCCGCCCAGCACCCTGAGCGGCCGCCAGGTGGCGAAGACCACCAGAGCCAGGGCGATCCAGCCGCGCCCGGCGGTCATGTTCTCGATCCACTGCGGGGTGTAGCTCAAGGACAGATAGGCCCCCGCCAGCCCGGCCAGCGCGCCGCCGAAAAGAATGGCCGCGTAGCGCACCTTGATGACCGGATAGCCAAGGGCATGGGCGGCGGCGTGATTGACGCCGATGGCGCGCAGGATGAGCCCGGCGCGGGTGCCGAAGAGGAACCAGGCCACCGCCGCCACCAGGGCGAAGGAGGCATAGACCAAAATGTCATGGGAAAAGACCACCGGCCCGATGAAGGGGATGTCCGACAGCCCAGGCACATGCAGCCGCGGCAGGCGCACCCCCGGCTGGCCGACGAAGCTCTCGCCGAGCAGGCCGGAGAGCCCCAGCCCCAGAAGCGTGAGCGCCAGCCCGGTGGCCACCTGGTTGGTGGCCAGCGTCTGGGTGAGGAAGGCAAAGGGCAGCACCATGATCATGCCCGCCAGCGCCCCGGCCAGCACGCCCGCCCAGGGATTGCCCGTATAGTGCCCGGCGGCGAAGGCGGCCATGGCCCCGGCCGCCATCATGCCCTCGACGCCGAGATTGAGCACCCCGGCGCGCTCCACCACCAGCTCGCCCACGGCGGCCAGCAGCAAGGGCGTGGAGGCGGTGATGATGGTCAGAAGAACGGCTTGCAGCATGGTCATGTGCGGCCCTCCCGTGACGCGGCGCGGCGGAAGCGGTAATTGACCAGGGTATCGCTGGCCAGGATGAAGAACAGCAAGATGCCCTGAAAGGCCTGCGCCACCTTGTCGGAGATGTTCAGGGCCAGCTGCGCCGATTCGCCGCCCAGATAGGTCAGCGCCAGCAAAAGGCCGGCAAAGAGGGCTCCAAGCGGCGACAAACGGCCCAGGAAGGCGACGATAATGGCGGTGAAGCCATAGCCGGGCGAGATGGAGGGCTGCAACTGGCCGATGGAGCCCGATACCTCGCTGATGCCCGCCAGTCCGGCCAGGGCGCCGGAGAGCAGAAAGGCCGCCGTGGTGGTCTTTTGCGCCGAGAACCCGGCAAACAGCCCGGCGCGCGGCGCCGAGCCCATGACGCGCACCGAAAAGCCGTAGGTCATGCGCGCCAGCATCCACCACAGGATGAGCACCGCCAGCAGCGCCAGAATGGCCCCCAGATGCACCCGCCCGGAGATGGCCGGCAGCACGTGCCAGCCCTCGAAGGTCACCGACTTGGGAAAGTTGAAGCCCTTGGGGTCGCGCCAGGGGCCGCGCACCAGCCAGTCGAGAAACAACTGGGCCACATAGACCAGCATCAGAGAGGTGAGGATTTCGTTGGCATTGAAGCGGTTTTTCAGAACCGCCGGAATCCAGCCCCACAGGGCCCCGCCCGCCGCCGCCAGGATCAGCATGGCCAGGAGCGCCAAGGGATCGTTCCAGCCCGGGGTGAGAATGGGGATCATCGAGCCGGCCAGCGCCCCCATGATGAGCTGGCCCTCGGCGCCGATGTTCCACACGTTGGCGCGGTAGGCCATGGCCAGCCCGGCGCCGGTCATGACCAGCGGCGTGGCCTTGACGATGAGCTCCTCGATGGACCACGCGGAGGTCAGCGGCTCGATGAAATAGACATAAAGCGCCGCTGCGGGATCGTGGCCGAGGATGGCGAACATGACGGCCCCGGCGAGCACCGCCAGGGCGATGGCCAGCAGCGGCGACAGCCAGCGCCACAGGGGCGAGGGCGCCTCGCGTTTCTCGAGCACGAAGATCATGCCGCCCCCCGTGCCGTCTCGTGCGCCCCGGCCATGAGCAGGCCGATCTTCTCGCGGTCCAGCTCGCCGGCGGGCTGCGCCGCGGAAAGCTCGCCGCGCGAGATGACGGCGATGCGGTCGGCGATCTCGAAGATTTCGTCCAGGTCCTGGGAAATGACCAGCACCGCCGATCCGGCGCGCGCCAGGTCGATGAGCTGCTGGCGGATGAGTGCCGCGGCTCCTGCATCCACGCCCCAGGTGGGCTGGTTGACGATGAACAAGGCCGGTTTGCGGTCCAGCTCGCGGCCCATGATGAACTTTTGCAGGTTGCCGCCGGACAGCGCGGCGGCGGCCTTTCCGGCATCGGCGCCGCGCACGTCGTTGGCCCTGATCACCCTGTCGCAGATCTCGCGCGCCTTGCCATAGTCGATGACGCCGCGCCGCACCAGCCCCTCGCCGGTGGCGTGACGCGACAGGACGATGTTTTCGCTCAGCGTCATCAAGGGCACGCAGGCATGGCCCAGGCGCTCCTCCGGGGCGAAGGCCGCCCCGGCGCGGCGGCGCGCGTTGATGCCCTTGCGCGAGACATCCTCGCCACGGATGAAGATGACGCCATTGCCCTGCGCCAGGCGCTCGCCGGAGAGGGCGCGGAACAGTTCGCGCTGGCCATTGCCCGCCACCCCGGCGATGGCCACCACCTCGCCGGCGCGCACGTTCAGCGAAATGCCATAGAGCGGCACGCCGAAAGGCCCGTCGGGCGGCAAGGTCAGATCGCGCAGATGCAGCAAGGGCGCGCCGAGCATGTCGGGGGGCGGGGCGGCATGGACGTCGTGGATGTCCGCCCCCACCATGAGCCGCGCCAGGGAGGCGGCCGTCTCGCGGCGCGGGTCGAGGCTGTCCACCACCTTGCCGTGGCGCAATATGGTGGCGCTGGCGCACAGGGCGCGCACCTCCTCTAAGCGATGGGAAATGTAGATGATGGCGCGCCCCTCGTCCGCCAGCTTGCGCAAGGTGACGAAAAGCTCTCCGGCCTCCTGGGGGGTGAGCACCGAGGTCGGCTCATCGAGAATGATGATGCGCGGATCGGCCAGCAGGCAGCGCACGATCTCCACCCGCTGGCGCTCGCCCACCGACAAATCGGCCACCAGGGCGCCAGGGTCGAGCGGCAGGCCATATTGGCGCGAGACCTCGCGGATGCGCTGATCCAGGGCGGCCTTGTCCTCGTCGGCGGCCAGGGCAAGGCGGATGTTCTCGGCCACGGTGAAGGGCTCGAAGAGCGAAAAGTGCTGGAACACCATGCCGATGCCCATCTCGCGCGCCGCCGCCGGAGAGGCGATGCGCACCGGCTCGCCAGCGAGGAGGATTTCGCCGCTATCGGGCTGCAAGGCCCCGTAGATGATCTTCACCAGGGTGGACTTGCCGGCCCCGTTCTCGCCCAGCAGGGCGTGAATCTCTCCGGCCTTGACGGAGAGCGAAACATCGTCGTTGGCCACCAGCGCGCCAAAGCGGCGGGTGATGCCGCGCACCTGCAAAAGCGGAGCGGATGTCTCGTCGGGAGCTTTCATGGCGGGACAATTACACGATCCGCCCCCTTTGCAAAGCGTCGCGCATGGGGTTTTTCACAGCTTTGCGCGCCCAGATGGGCGCAGATGGGCGCAATTGTCCCGGCGGATTGACAGAATCGCTCCGCGCGGCGCACAAGGAAAGCGGAACTTCTCAAGCAACAATGGAAACAAGCGCCCCCATGACCTCAGCCCCCAAGGCCGTCCGGCTGGCCGATTACCGCGCCCCGGACTGGCTCGTCCCTTCCGTTCATCTCGATTTCGCTCTCGATCCGGAAGCCACCATCGTCACCGCGCGCCTGGAGATCGCCCGCAATCCGGATGCGCCGGGCCCCGATTGCCCGCCGCTGGTGCTCGATGGCGAGGATCTGGAGCTTGAGGACATCCGCCTGGATGGCGGAAAGCTGCTGGAGGCGGAATATATCCTCGATGGAAACAGGCTGGTCATCCCCACCCCGCCGGCGCGGGATTTCAGGCTGGAAACACAGGTGCGCATCAACCCGCAGGACAACACCGCCCTGTCGGGCCTTTACCGCACCGGCGGCAACTACTGCACCCAGTGCGAGGCGCAAGGGTTCCGCCGCATCACCTTCTGGCCCGACCGGCCCGACGTGCTGTCGCGCTTCACGGTGCGCATGGAGGCCAAGGCGGCGGACAATCCCGTCCTGCTCTCCAATGGCAATTGCCTCGAGGACGGCACGCTGCCGGGCGGGCGCCATTACGCCATCTGGGAGGATCCCTTCCCCAAGCCCTCCTATCTCTTCGCCCTGGTGGCGGGCGATCTGGAGAAGCTGGAGGATGCCTTCACCACCATGGAGGGGCGCAATGTGACCTTGCGCATCTGGGTGCAGAAGGGCAAGCGCGAGCGCGCCCGATGGGCCATGGAGAGCCTCAAGGCGGCCATGCGCTGGGACGAGGAGCGCTTCGGGCGCGCCTATGACCTGGATGTGTTCAACATCGTCGCGGTGCCCGATTTCAACATGGGGGCGATGGAAAACAAGTCGCTGAACATCTTCAACGACAAATACATCCTGGCCAGCCCCGATGCCGCCACCGATGACGGATACGAGGCCATCGAGGCGATCATCGGCCATGAGTATTTCCACAACTGGACCGGCAACCGCATCACCTGCCGCGACTGGTTCCAGCTGTGCCTGAAGGAAGGGCTGACGGTGTTCCGCGATCAGGAGTTCACCTGCGATCTGCGCTCGCGGGCGGTCAAGCGCATCGCCGACGTGCGCAACCTGCGCGCCCGCCAGTTCCCTGAGGATGCAGGCCCCCTGGCCCATCCGGTGCGCCCCGATGCCTATGCGGCCATCGACAATTTCTACACCGCCACCGTCTATGAAAAGGGCGCCGAAGTGGTGCGCATGCTCCATACCCTGCTGGGCGAGGAGGCCTTCATGGGCGCCATGAGGCTCTATTTCGAGCGCTTCGATGGCACGGCGGCCACGGTGGAGGATTTCATCGCCTGCATGGAGGAGGCCTCGGGGCGCGATCTGGCGCAGTTCATGCGCTGGTATACCCAGGCGGGCACGCCGCAGGTGACGGTGCTGAAGTCCCATGATGCCAAATCCGGGCGGCTGACGCTGGTCGTCTCGCAGTCCATCCCGCCAACACCGGGGCAGCCGCAAAAGGCTCCCCATCACATCCCCTTGCGCATCGCCGCGCTCGATGGGCAGGGCCGCGAAATCCCCCTGCGGCTCGCGGGCGGAAAGCCTCTCGAGAATGGCCTTCTGGAGCTGCGCGAGGCGCGCCAGACATTCGTGTTCGAGGATGTGGCGGCCGATCCCGTCCTGTCGCTCAACCGCGGCTTTGGCGCTCCCATCGCCCTGCACGCGGAACGCAGCATGGCGGAGCTGATGTTCCTCATGGCCCATGATGGCGATCCCTTCGCCCGCTGGGAGGCCGGACAGGCGGCGGCGCGCAGGCTGATTCTGGCCGCCATGGAAAACAAGACGGCGCCGGTGCGCGATTATGGGGCGGCCCTGGAGGCCATCATCAAGGAGCTGCGCCAGCGCGATCCGGCCTTCCTGGCCCAGATGCTGCATTTGCCCAGTGTCAATGCCCTGGCCGCCGATGTGCGGCGCGATGCCGATCCGCAGGCCATCCATGCGGCGCGCAACCAGGTGCTGGGGCGCATCGGCCGCCAGCTGGCCGCCCTGCTGGAGGAAACCTTCCACGCCCTGGCGGTCACCACGCCTTATGCGCCGGCGCCGCAACAGACCGGCCGGCGCGCCGCACGCGGCGCTCTGCTGGCCCTGCTCACCCACGGCGGCAAGCGCCATGGCGCGGCCCTGGCCTTCAGGACCTATGGGGAGGCGCAGAATCTGAGCGAGCGCACCTTGGCCATGAAGGCGCTGATGCTGACCGCCTCCAAGGAACGCGAAGAGGCCCTGGAGGATTTCATCGGCCGTTTCGGCAATGATCATCTGCTGGTCAACACATGGCTGGGCTGGCAGGCCGCCTGGCCCAATGTGCGGGCCATAGCCAGGGTGCGCGAGCTGATGGACAGCCGCTGGTTCGCGCTGACCAATCCCAACCGGGTGCGCGCCCTGGTGGGGGTCTTTGCCGCCTCCAACCCGGTGGCCTTCAATGCCGCAAGCGGCGAGGGCTATGCCCTGGTTGCCGGTGTCATCGAACGTCTGGATGGTCTCAATCCGCAGGTGGCGGCGCGTCTGGCCAGCGCCTTCAGAAGCTGGCGCACCCTGGAGCCGGTGCGGCGCGGCAAGGCGCAAGCCGCCCTGGAGCGCATCCTGGCCAGGGAAGGGCTTTCGGCCGATACCCGCGACATAGTGACTCGCATGCTGGGCTGATTCGCGCGCCGGAAAATCCGCGGCATGCCCATGCGCGCGGACCGTTCCGCCTCCGATTCATCCCCCGCCCCCTAGCCGCTCTCCAAGATGGCGGCAGCGGCGCTCTGGACAAATCCCTCCACATGCGAATCAATGGCGGAAGTGATTCGTTAACAATCCGTTTACCAGCCGGGGGGAATCATGCACACGGGGCATGGGCCGCTGGTTTTTTCATGGGGGTAAGGCTTTGTCAAAAGCCGCACTGGAAGAGCTTTTCGTCAAGCAGCGCACCATTCGCTGGCCTGGCCTCTTGCGGCATGTTCTGCCGCTCATGACGGAGCGCGCCTTTCAGCG